>JAFUKJ010000100.1 GCA_017467805.1 Lachnospiraceae bacterium | reverse complement strand
TGAGGACGGTATCTCTGCAGTACAGACAGCAGAAGGTGCTCTTACAGAAGTTCATGATATGTTACAGAGAATGAACGAGTTGGCAGTTAAGGCAGCTAACGGAACAAACTCTGAAGACGATCGTGCATACATCCAGGATGAGATCGATCAGTTATCTACAGAAATCGACCGTGTTGCTGAGACAACAAAGTTCAATGAGACATATTTATTAAAGGGTGACCCTCATGCAGCTGCAGAAGCAAAGCAGTATACATTCTCTTATGAGAAGGGACAGAATGATACAGTAGCAACAGTTACAATGACAACTGATTCGGCTTCTAATGCATCAGCTGGTACAATTACATTCCAGGATGTAAATACAGCAGATCAGAACGCATTAGCTAAGGCTATCAGAGATCAGGGTATCACAATTTCTTCTACTACAGTTAATGGTGCGCAGCAGGTATCTGTTAAGTTGAATGGTAGTGATGCACAGGCTAATTTCTCTGTACAGACAACTAGCGCAGGTAACTTTGATATCGTTAATGCTAAGGGCGAAGTAATTGCTAAGATTGCAAATGCTTCTATTGATGATAATATGACAGCAACTGTAACAGCAAGTACAGTATCAGCAGCTGAGAGCACAAAGGAAGTATATTCTTACTATGATAAGGATGGTAATGCTATTTCTGCAAATGACTTACAGAACTACTTTACAGCTACAGCTTCTGGAGAAGCTGCTAGAGCAGATGCTAACAAGGTTTACGATGCTCTTGGTAAAGAGATTGCATTAGATGATGCATATGTTTCTTCTACACAGGATAAGACAGCTGCATTGAAGTTGAAATTCCACGTTGGTGCAGACGGAACAGCTAACAACCAGATTTCTATTAATATCGATGCTATGAGTGCTAAGGGCTTAGGTATCAATGGTATTAAGGTTGATGGCGCTGATGATTCTAACGCTACAAAGGCTATCAGCACAATCGCTGCTGCTATTAAGCAGGTTTCTACACAGAGATCAGCACTTGGTGCAGTTCAGAACAGATTAGAGCATACAATTAACAACCTCGATAACGTTGTTGAGAATACAACAGCAGCTGAGAGCCAGATTCGTGATACAGATATGGCATCTGAAATGGTTAAGTACTCTAATGCTAACATCCTTTCACAGGCAGGTCAGTCTATGCTTGCACAGGCTAATCAGTCTAACCAGGGCGTTCTTAGCTTACTTGGCTAATTGAGAAAGTGAATTGTGTAATATCGGTTTAGCCGATATACCATGAAAGAGACAGGGCTATCGTTTGATAGCCCTGTTTTTCGATAAACGGATATAAAAAATACGGCGAAGCATGGTGATATTATCCTATGCCCCGCCATAAAGTTCGTTAGTTATTGAAATTAGTAATTAAAGTTACTTATTATGAGTTGCCTTATACTCTTTAAACAGCATTCCTTCTTCACGTCCTTCTTCCATCATAAACTTTCTGTATTTCTTTGCATTAAATTCTGTTAATAACATACTTTGCACCTCACTTCGACACTTAAGCAGTATATCAGTTAATATACCTTTACTTATACATGTATCAATTGCTTTATCAATAGCTGTCTTTAGGGAATACTTTCTGTCAAGGTTAGAATTGACTTCGGAAATAAAATAAGCATAGTCATGCAGTCTCTTGCAGGTATTGAGAAGCTCCTTATTATGCCCATAGTTGATATTGAACATCTCACTCAAAATCTAGCATATAATGAAAGTGTTGTCTACACGTATTTTTTATATTTCATTATGTAAACCAATGATGCGTTCGTTGCCAAAAGGAAAAATAATTTCTCAAATCCCTAAACTTTCCCACTTTTCTTGTCGATATAAAGAATGAAGTATAGTAGGTAACGCACGAAAGTGCCATAATTAAAAAATATTACATGTATAACATGGAGGTGATTCGCATGTATGTAGAGCCGATGGGACAGATGGTAGCAGTAAAGCCAGTTGTAATGCCTGAGGTAGAAAAGGTGTATCGCGCAGAATCCACGGATGGAGGAGCAGATTATCACGCAGAGGAAATAAATCAGAAGGTAGTGGATAATGGTAACTCGTCCAAGGAACCATCTTCTGTTGAGACAGACAAGATTAAGAAGGCATTAGAGAAGATGAATGTGCAGCTTCCAAATGCAGAAGCAAAGTTTGGTATTCATGAAGCCACAAACAGAGTAATGATTAAGCTGGTAGATAAGGATACTCAGGAGGTTATTAAAGAATTTCCACCTGAAAAGACACTGGATATGCTTGCAAAGTGTATGGAGATTGCTGGAGTTCTGGTGGATGAGAAATTGTAAGAAATGTAATTATGAAGGAACTGAATAATTACAGGAAAGGCATAGGTAAGGTATTATGTCAGATTTATTAAGAGTCACAGGAATGTATTCTGGTATGGATACAGAGAGCATCATCTCTCAGTTAGTAGAAGCTAAGAGTGTTAAGGTCACACAGATTAAGAATGAGCAGACAAAGCATGAGTGGAAACAGAATGTATGGCAGGATTTGAATAAGAAAATTTACAGCTTATATAGCAGTACATTGTCAAATCTGAGATTGTCAGGTACCTATAAGAAGAAGTCAACTACATGCTCTGATACTACAAAGGCGACAGTAGTAGCCAGTGAAACAGCTGTTAATGGTACGCAGACCTTAGAGGTGAAGCATCTTGCAAAGGCAGGTTACCTGACAGGAGCAGAGCTTAAGGGTAAGACAACTACCATAACAAATGCTGATGGTACAGATACAACCAAAGAGGTAGATTGGACGACTTCAGATAAAATGTCTGATATCAATAGTGATCTTGTTGGTAAGAAGATTACAGTGAGCGTTGGAACAGGTGATGAAGCAAAGACAACGGAGATTGAGATTACTGATGAAATGACGATTAAGGATTTCGTAAGTAAGCTTAAGGAAGCTGGAGTCAGTGCATCCTTTGATGAGAACAATCAGAGGTTTTTCATCAGCTCTACAGGAACAGGTTTGGAGAAAGAGTTTACACTTTCTTCAGATTCACTTGCATCTGGCGATAGCGCATTGAAGGCACTTGGCTTAGAAGCAAATGCAACCTATGAGAATGGTTCGGTATGTACCCGTATCGCAGCGCAGGATGCAGAGATTGTATTAAATGGTGCTACCTTTACATCTGATACAAATACCTTTACGGTAAATGGTTTGACGATCAATGCAGTAGGTGTAACAACAGAGGAAATCTCTATTAACACAACCACTGATTATGATGGTATCTATGAGACAATTAAGGATTTCATTACAGAGTATAATGAACTCATTAATGAAATGACTCAGAAGTACGGTGCTGATTCTGCAAGAGACT
The DNA here is from genome assembly GCA_017467805.1 of Lachnospiraceae bacterium. Taxonomy (GTDB): domain Bacteria; phylum Bacillota; class Clostridia; order Lachnospirales; family Lachnospiraceae; genus COE1. The sequence continues at coordinate 7,154 of JAFUKJ010000100.1, read as the reverse complement.
ATGATGTGCTTTCGGACGAAGAAAAGGAAAGTATGACAGATGAAGAAGTAGAGAACTGGGAGAATAAGATTAAAGATTCTCTTCTTCGCAATGATAATACATTGAATAAGATTATCAGTACAATGAAGAATGCTATGAGTAGCGGTTATGAGGTAAAAGGAAAGAAAATGTACCTCTTTGACTTTGGCATAGAGACTCTTGGCTACTTCGAGGCAGAAGAAGGCGAGAGAAATGCATATCACATTGATGGTGACCCAGATGACGATAAGACAGCAGAGGAGACTGATAAGTTGAAAACTGCTATTGCGGCAGATCCTGAGGGAACAGCAGATTTCTTTGCTGCATTGTGTAAGAATCTGTATGATGGTCTGGATGAGATGATGAAATCAACAGACTACAGTAGTATGTATAAGGTATATGATGATAAGAAGCTGAAGGAAGAATATGATGATTATACAACAAGAATTACTGAGGCTGAAGACGAACTGAATGACTATGAGGACAGATGGTATGAAAAGTTCTCTGCAATGGAGGTTGCGTTATCTAAGCTACAGTCTAACTCTAATGTAGTCGCAAGTATGCTTGGAACATCAATGTAAGTTGTAGGATATCATAGGATAGCAAGATAAGGAGAGGGTAACGGCATGCTGAAACAAAACGGTTATGCACAGTATCAGAATAGTAGAATTATGACAGCCTCACCGGCTGAGTTAACCCTGATGCTTTATGAAGGGGCAATTAAGTTTGGAAATATTGCAATTATAGCAATGGAGAATAAGGATCCTGCCAAGGCACACGAGAATGTGGTTAAGGTAGAGAGAATTATTCAGAATTTCCGTGAAACACTGGACAAAAAGTACCCTGTATGGGAAGATTTTGAAAAGGTATATGTATATCTTTTAAGAAGATGCCATGAGGCAAATATAGCAAAAGATCCTGAGATTATGCAGGAGGTTGTAAAGCACCTTCGCTCTATGCGTGATAACTGGAAAGAGGTAATGAAGGTAGTTGCAGCGGATAAGAGCAATGCAGCCGCTCAGGCAAGAGTTGCAGGAGGTCAGCGCAACTCTGTTGGATATTCACCCACGGCGATGAAAAGAACAGGGACTTGATAAAAGTTAACCAGCTTTGCTTATATAAGTAGAGTAGCACAGGTAAGACAGCGTGTATAAGGAAGGGGATAAGGCATGACAGAAAAGTATTTGCAGATAATGATAGAAAGCCTTGAGAAGAAAATAAAAGTATTGGACCAGGTTATGGAGCTGAATGATAAACAGTCAGAACTGGCATCCCATCAGCCGATGGATATGAAGGCATTTGATGAGACTATGGAGGAAAAGGGAAAGCTTATTGATGAGATTAATAAGCTCAACGATGGTTTTTCAGCCACCTATGAACTGGTAAAGGATGATGTGCAGGGGAATACCGAGAAGTACCGTGATAAGGTATCTGTTATGCAGGAGCTCATCCGAACAGCAGTAGATAAGAGTGTCACTGTTGAGGTACAGGAGAAACGTAATAAGAGTGCGTTAGAGACTGTATTTCGTATGAAACGTACAGAGCTGAAGCAGATGAAGAAGTCTACGACAGCAGCATTGAAGTATTATAAGTCTATGAGTAAGGTTAATTATATTGATCCGCAGCTTATGGATAAGAAGAAATAATGTTTAGATTAAAGAGCGTTTTCGTAAAGAGAACGCTCTTTGTTTATTGTCAGAAAAGTCAGAAAACTTGTTAATATATTATGTTAAATGTGCCGATATAATAAATAGGATATTAGCTTTCGGGGGGAGTAGACTATGGTCATTTCACATAATTTGTCAGCGATGAATGCAGAACGACAATACAATATAGTGGGTAAAGGTATAGAAGGAATGACAGAAAAGCTCTCAAGCGGATATCAGATTAATCGCTCGGCAGATGATGCAGCGGGTCTTTCTATTTCGGAGAAAATGCGTCGTCAGATGCGTGGCCTTGATCGAGCCGTAGAGAATGCTGAGGATGGTATTTCGCTTGTGCAGACAGCAGAAGGCGCCTTGCAGGAGGTTCAGGAGATGCTGCAGCGCATGAATGAGCTATGCGTACAGGCTGCAAATGGAACCAATTCAGAAACGGATAGAGGATATATACAGGATGAGATAAATCAATTAAAAACAGAAATAGATAGAGTCGCATCAACTACAAAATTTAATGAAATTACATTATTGGATGGTGGTTTGGGGGAAGATGCTGCCAATATTTATGTGAAGCCTGTCGGAGTGTCTGATACAACTTCAACAGGAATATCTCTTGTTGATTTGGACGCACAGGCTGGAACGAAAATTATATATACGGAATTGACACATGATGTGGACACGACGCAGACTCAGGTGGGAAATGCTACATTGAGTGGTTATACTGCATTGAAAGATGATTTGAAGCAAGAGATAGTACCTCAGGCAGTAGAAGCTCTTTTATCAGCCTATCCTGATACTTTTGGATATTTGAATGGTTCGTCCATAGGGATTGGATTGAGACTTTATTCGGATACATCAAATACACTGGCATCAGTAACCTTGGGCGTAGGAGGCTATCTTAGTGCTTTAAATGTAACCTATAAGCTTAGTGTGAATATGAACAGCCTGAATATGGATGCCTCGGGTAATTTGACATCAGCAAGCCGTTCGGAGCTTGAACACACTATTATCCATGAGATGATGCATGCCATGATGGATGAGGCTTTGACTGCGGGTATGCTGGGACTCGATTCCACAGGAACGCAGCAAACGGAATTTCCTGACTGGTTTGTAGAGGGGATGGCACAGACGGCAGCAGGCGCATGTAATGATAATAATGATTGGGTAAATAACGGACTTGGAATTACAACATCTACTTCTGTAACAGATATTTCAAGCATTATAAAGAATAGTGCAAACAAGATAGGGACTGGAACAACTGCTTCTCAATATGGCACAGGCTATCTTGCGTGTATGTATTTAGGATATTTAGCAAATGGTGGTTCGGGAACTCCCAGTGCAAGCGGAATAGCCAATGGGGTAGACATCATATTAAATGAAATTAAGAGTGGTACGAGCTTGGATGATACCATAAAGAAATATACCAGTTATAGTGGAATTAGTGACTTTGAATCAAATTTTGGAGATACAGCTTCTGCAAATTTTGTATCAGCACTGGTAAATGCGGTTGGTAGTGGCTCGGGTGGTCTGGTATCAGGAAACTTTAGTGGAAATGCTCAATTACCTGACACAGTGGTAACGCCAGCTATTAAGCTATTTGAATTAGACACTACGAATGACACAGTTAATAATGTGTATCCGAGTGGATATGATGTTCTGACAGGTGGTATGGCATATACCTCAGGTGTTGCAGGACCTACAGGCAGTGGTACAGGCGGCGCTGGAGGTACTGGCACTGGCGGAACAGGTGGTACAGGCGGAACAGGTGGTACAGGCGGTACTGGAGGCACAGGTGGTACGGGAGGCACTGGCGGTACAAGCGGAACGGATGACGATGATGTTTATATACCTTATCGAGAATTAACACTACATATAGGTGCAGAATCTGACAGGGCAAATAAGCTTAGGATTCGTATAGATGCCATGAATTGTCAGGGACTTGGGATTCGTTATCTTGATGCATCTACGGAAGAGAGTGCAACATCGGCTATTGATATGGTGGCAGCAGCAATTCAGAAGGTATCTGCACAACGTTCCAGTTTAGGAGCATATCAGAATAGATTAGAGCATTCCATTAAGAATCTTGCTAATGTCGTAGAAAATACAACGGCGGCAGAAAGCAGAATTAGAGATACAGATATGGCGGAAACGATGGTAGCGTATACGAACCAAAAGGTACTGCAACAATCAGGAGAAGCCATGTTAGCACAGGCAAAGCAAAGTAAGGAAGGGATATTGACATTGCTTAGATAGATTAGTGAAAAGGGGAGAGCAGACTATGGTAGTTCAGCATAATATGCTTGCAATGAATGCGAATCGTCAGCTTAATGTCGTGGGTGGTAAAGTGGCAGACTCGACAGAAAAGCTTTCCAGCGGCTATCGTATTAATAGAGCAGCCGATGATGCAGCAGGACTTTCTATTTCGGAGAAAATGCGCCATCAGATTCGTGGCCTTGACAGAGGTGCTTCTAACATAGAGGAAGGAATCGGGTACTGTCAGACGGTAGATGGAGCATTACAGGAAATGGAAGAAATGTGTCAGCGCATTAATGAACTGGCGGTTCAGGCGGCTAATGGTACGAATTCTGAAACGGATAGGGCTTATATTGATGAGGAAATCCAGCAGTTGAAGGATGAGATAGACAGGATTTGTATAACAACAAAGTATAATGATGAGTATATATTTCGATGTGAAGATAAGATAAAAGAGGAAAACAAGGGGTATTATTTGCTGAATTTTAGCGGTTCGCCCAATGATGTGCAAATTTATAATGAAACCTATGATGCTGCAACGGGAGCTGCAACCTATGGCGGAGTGGTTTATAATTCTGTTCGTTATGCGTGGTCGACCATTAGTGCAGGTATGTATGATGCGGCAACAGGACTTTTTCAAGAGGGAGAGTACTCGTTTATTACACAGGATGGAACGAGCTTAAAGTTTATCTGTGAGGATGGAACGAAGCCGCCAGAGGTGATTAGGGAATTTTACATGGTATCCTCTGAGAATGGCATCAATATCGATGGAGAAGAGATACCGTGGAAAAAGGTTGTAGATGCAGGTGGAAAATCCTTGAATCCCGATAATATTGAGCAGACTACATATTCATTTTTCCATAATGGTGTAAAAATATCGTTTATGCCAGATATGGAGGATGATTTTCAGGATGTCATTGCGAAGCTGTCTTATACCCGTTGGCAAAGCAGATATCAGATGCCGCATGAAGAGACGGCGGTGCAGGTAGTATCTAATAACAGTAAAGCATATATCCAAAATAAATCACAGGTAGAGAGTGCATTGAAAGGTAATACGGATATTCTAGGATATCAATATACGCTCCATGCAGGAGATGGTACAAATGGCTCCGATGGTATTTGGCTTGAAAAGGATGGAACGACAGTTGGTACAAGCCTTACTACATGGGCTGGGGTTGATATGGCTGATTGGGGAGACTTGAGTGATGATATTGATGAGGAAAGAAGCAAGGATTATAAATATACATATGCGCCCACTGGGAATAATGAGGCAAAGATTGATTTTGGATATCGTGTCATAAATGAAATTAGTAAAGATACGATGATTGATGCGTTGGATGGAATGACCTTTACTTCCAATGGTCCTATACAGACTGATAATGAAGGTACAGTAGATTTCGCGGCGACAGATAGAGTAGTAGGGATGTCTATTGTACGTAATACCCTGGAGTACACTGTAGAGCAGGAGTATGAGCTGGGGCGTGACTTTAGTGTGGAGAAGGATGTATTTGGAGACAGTCAATTGGAGTATGATGCGGCAACTGACCAGTTTGCGGTGAAGTTTTCGGGAACAGATATTGATGGAAATGCGGTTGAGTATTTGTATGAATCCTCTGCCGTGACAAGTACGATTAATACTTTGGCAAATCAAATCTATGATTCGGGAATACAGGATTACCTTGGTTTGATTCGACTGCGATATTTGGAAGGAGCATCCAATCCGATGCAGTTAAATCTTTCAGATTTGATAGGTGGTAGTCTGACTGGTGCAGGAAGCAGTACCTATTTTGAAGAAACGGTAACTGTTAATCCTGCAGATACAAACTGGAAAAGAACATCTGGGTTCAATACACCAAGCACGGAGAAAACCTTTGCCAGCTCTAGTATCGATTTTTCGGGATTTGGAGTGGATTATAATCTGAGTGATTTGATAGGTCTGGGTTTTAATACAACCTGTGAGACATGTTCAAATCATTATAGCGTTCAGTTTTCTACTCCAGCTGCGACAAGTGCAACATGGCAGTCGTTTACGGCGGAAGACGGAAATACTTATGAATATGCGATGAAGAAAAGTGGTACACATTATACCTTGTATTTGAACATAGATTCCATGCAGGGCAAGGTGACAGATGGTATTGAACTGAGTAATGCATTGGTTGATACAATGAATGCAGCAAATTTTAATTTTCATTATACGCAATATGCCACGAAAAAGGATGATGCGGTGCTATATATCTACGATAATCGTCCATCGTACGCGTCGGGAGGCGTTTCTACAGCTACAGATGCCACTTTTGAACCGTTTTCTTATACTTTCAATCCGATTGCTACAATAAATGTGAATTTGTATGATTCGACGAACACAAAGGATTATCTGTATCTTCGGTATCAATATAATTACACAGATTTATTGGATGCATCTAATTTGACATTGACAGTGCAGGATAATGCGAATGGTAAATATGTGGAAACGTCGACAGGTCAATATGAACTGTATACAGGTGCTGCATCTCAGAATGGCTTGCGACGGGTAGATGTTACGGGAGTAGACTATAATCAGACAAAGGATGATGTGAAGGATTATATTGAAAATACGATGTTTGCCAATATAACAGCTTCCTCAAGGGTACAGCTACAGTCTAATGAATATGCGTCTGTTAAGCTAACAACATCAGTGAATTCAAATAAAGCGATGGTAACGGACTTTGATACACCTGTGCAGGTGCTGGATGAAGCTATAAGCAAGGTAAAGGAAAAAGTACCAAAGGAGTATTTGAAGATTCAATGTAGTGCCAATAGTCAGGATTTGCTTTATATCGAGAAGCAGAGATTGTCGGTGTACCGTCTGGGGATGTATAAGCTGAATACGAGAACCCAAAGCGCAGCCACGAATGCAATTGATATGGTGTCTAATGCCATTCAGAAGCTGAATACAGTGAGAAGCTCATTTGGTGCTTATCAGAATCGTTTAGAGCATTCCTATGCCATTAATCTGAATACCCATGAGAATACCACCTATGCAGAGTCAGGTATTCGGGATACGGATATGGCGGAGGAGATGGTTGCCTATTCAAATAGTAATGTACTTCAACAAGCGGGACAGTCTATGTTGGCACAGGCGAATCAGAGTAATCAAGGTATTCTTTCTTTGTTACAATAACAATTGTTTATAAAGTTTAAAAAATGAGGTTAATATTCAGACAATATTAGCCGATATATATACCG
>JAFUKJ010000099.1 GCA_017467805.1 Lachnospiraceae bacterium | reverse complement strand
GTTTTTTCTATTATAGGATTGGTAAAATGTGCTTGTTCCATAAAATTTTTAATATTACATGCAATTCTATAGAATATCGATGTTGGTACTGCTTCACCTATACTCTGTCTTATTTTAATTTCTTCTTTCTTCAACAAACTTACCTTGTCTTTTTGTGACATCGCATTCAATTCTTCTATGGACTTGTCAACCCATCTAAAATCGCAAGGTATGGTCATTATATTCATTAATTCACGAATAGAAAAAACTCTATCTTCCTTAGGATGAACTGTATTCTGACTGGCTAGCTGATCATTTCTTGTATGAATACATGGTGCTACTTTATCCCAATACTGGCGTGTATATTTATCCCCATTCTTTTGAATATTAGGTACAATCACACCATCAACAACTTTATGAGGACGTTTTATTTCATCCACATTATCAAATGCACTTTGTCCTTCTTGTAAATCATGTATCCAGCATCTCATTTCTTCAGGATATGTTCTAAATGCATGATAAAAATCTGTTGAACAAATTTCTCCCCACTCTAAAGAAGGCATTGTTCCTATTACATCTCTCAGCGTCTTCTCTTTAACATATGTCGGATAAAGTTCTATAGGCGAAACATACTCTGACATTTCTTTACTTACACCTATAACCACTGTCCTTGTTCTTGAAGAGTTAGAGCCGTAATTTTTAAAATTAAGTATACGACTTACGATTATATATTTTTCGCTTAATTCCTCATATATTACATCTCCAATTGCCTTAATAGTTCCATCTGGAGCAGTACATCCAGTCTTCATAAATGCGGCAACATTTTCAAAGATAAAGAATCTTGGATTGATTTTCTGAATCAATTGTATGGATTCTACAACCAAACTGTTTCTGACAATTTCATCGTCTGCTTTTTTGTGATTCGCTACAGACATACCTTGACAAGGTGGTGTAGCAATAAGCACATCAACTCTATCATTTCCTAATTTTTCCCATTTCTTAATTTCAGTAAAAATCTTATCTTTCGTCTCTTCTGTTGTTATATCATCACATATATAGCCCGATTCAAATCTACACTTATTATTAAATCTCTGAACATTTAATCTTCTCTCTATCAGCTCATTTGTTGCAATACATTCGAATCCCGCTTTTTTGAATCCAAAGCATCCAACTCCAGCACAACTAAAAAGACTAATATATGTTAATGTCTTATCTTTTAACATTCTAACCCACCTCTTCTACTGTGATTTTTTCTTGCATCTTCAGGCTTTAAAGCATTATATGGAATAAGCCATGTTTTACCTTTTTTGATTACTCCATCAACTCGATGCTGTTCACATAATAAAGCTATTCTTCGTGGCGATATGCCCCATTCTTTTGACATTTCGATAGTTGTTAAATATTCCATATACAACCTCCTTGTACTAAATATTATTATATTCATTTATCTGAATAATTGCAACTGTTTTTTATCGAACTTGTGTTCTTTTTTCTTCCCACAATATGTTGACTGTAGGAACCCACAGCCGTGCTTGTAAGGCAATAAGAAAGGCACTAGTTACCAGATTCATTCCAGCAATTAGTGCCTTATTGGCAGGACAGCCTAGCACAGCTGTCTCCTACAGTAAACATATTTACTTACATCCCCTTTAAATTATACAATCCCATTCGCTATATTTATCTTATTGTATTCATTAATCCCAATAGATTTCGCATAAGAATCTATTCTTTGAAAATCCCACTTAGTGTGCCAGTTAAAAAACCATCTTAATCCTTTTTTGATACTATGAATTTTCTCCAAGTACATCCTATCTATATCATTATATGACAATCCTATAACATACACTTCTTCTAGTTCTTCTATGCATGAAAAAAACTTCTGATTATTTTGTAATATATCCTCTATTCTTTTTATTGTATTCTTCCTATGTTTCTCCATAATCAATCCAGCTTCTCGTAACCTAATATCACAATTTAGATCTTCATCATCCCACTCCGGATAGTAACTATCATTTCTATGTCCTAAAACCAACTCATCCGACACACTCGCATCTCCATGTATATATGTTATTCGAGCTTTATCAATTCCATATAGAATTTCTAAAGTATTAGTATAATTAAAACTCAGAAATATTGTATCTTCTTCCATGAGGAAATCCAAACTCGCATCCTTTTCTGTGTATTGTATATGTCTAATCCACTTTGGTAGCTCCATTTTTATATCAGGCCAGAAGCGAGTCATTTTTTCGACTTCATTCTTAAAATCATGATTCGATGAATCCGGCTTCTCTTCTGCAACAGGACGTAAATATCTGTATGCAGACTCGTAATTTACCATTCCCAATATCTCTTCCATCCTGCTCCACAAAAACGACTTATCCAAATCATCCTCATCACCATATTCAAAACAGCCGACGATGTCCTGCCTCCCGTGACTCAATAAATAATCCCTATAGTCTATATAATTCGTCTTCATTCCATGGTGCAGATCAAATCCATTACCCACAATTATTAATCTTCTCATGAGATATATTATCCCCAATCTATTTCATCTAATTGTTCTAAATAGCCTTTCCCTTTATCGCTATCCACCATATGTATAAAATACGCAATTCCATATAAATGCTCCATATAGAACGATTTATTGCAACCTATATGTTTCATATGATCATCAACAACATACTTTTTAATAAAATAAATTGCATTTCGGATTTCATCCTCAATCGTCGCAGATACCGCTATTTTTTTATTTACAATAAGTCCCGTTACTTCTTGCCTCTGATTATTATATTGTAATCTGGTTTTATTTTCATTAACTAGAAATCCTTCTTCCTCTACAATTTGTTCTACCAACGGAATAATCGAGGATATACCTCTTTTTCCTGAAAATGTAATATCATCTGCATATCGGCTGTAATCTGCCCCTATTGATTCAGCCAATCTTCCTAACCTTTTATCCAGTTTTAGCAAAATATGATTCGATATGGATGGACTTGCAGGCGACCCTTGCGGAAGCACATTTTCAGCATTTGTACACAATTTCGTAAGCAAATGTGCAACATCCTTTCTATAACCAATATATATGAACATTAGTAGAATATCTGCATAAGTAACACTTGGAAAAAAGTCCTTTATATCCATATTGATGACCAGTTCTTTTCCAACATGTTTTCGTGCATTGTCAACTATAGACATATTCTTTCTGAAGCCAGTTGCATACTCAGAAACGACAAACTTATCTACAATTTCATCTTTAATCCATCTCTGTATTTCTTTTAAACGTTTACATGGCGCTTCGATTTGTCTAACGCCACCCGATTTCTTTGGTATAGAAAAACTCCTATATAAAGAACTCTTATTTTCACCAAAGAAGATATCCTGCTCTCTCTTTTTAATCTTAAATATTTTTCTTAGATGCCTTAAATTATAAATAACAGGAACATTGTTCTCGTTCAATCTTTGTATATATTCAGTTATGCTATCATATGTTTCCTGAGTAATTACTCCCTGTTGCAAAGCAATTTGCAAATTATTTTTTTCCATAGTGTATAAAAAAAGAGGCACTACTATCTACCAAAACTGTTATTGCGACGGCAGCCGAAGGATGCCGTCAGGCGAAGCCGCCATTTAGCGTTGTTAGACGCTAAATGGTGCTATTGGGAGTCCCACGGAGGGCGAAGCCATATGTGATATGTGTGCGGCCAGGCAAGTGGTTTCGCCTTTAGGCGTCCACTGCCGCCACACACATATGGCTTCAAGCGCCGTAATCTAATAGAGTAGCCACCGGTTACTCATTTTCTAAATAGTAGTGCCTGTCTTTTTTCTCCTTTATTTAAAATTACAAGGTATATATTCTTCATGTGTTCGAAATTCTACCTGTTCTTCTTGCATCTCTTTGAATCTACTTTGCCCTTTTCTTATTCTGCTGGTAAAAAGATGTGATTTAAGCTTAGCAGTCGGACGAAAATGCCCAGCTGTATTGGTTATATAGTCCTGTTCCATCATATCTTTTAATGCTTTATCTGCTTGTGCTGCAGTCAATCCAAATGTCGTCATAAAATCTTCAATAGATATTCCTTTAACTTGTCCAAGACAGTACGTCAACATAACCGCCATTTTCCCATCTTCAATTCCATATATAACAGGAGCTTCGCCCTTGTTTTTTCTATTTTTGGCCTTTCGCTGCATCACTGATAATGTAGTCCTTTCTTTCTCTTTCCTCGGAAACAATGCCGTGAAATCCATCAAATCCTGCCAAAATATCCCTAATGTATTATTGGGTGTATTATAGTGAAATGCCACTAACGATGATACATCTTCAAATCCTAAAACATATTTTTCAATCATATGCTTTCTACATAGTTCTGTATAATGTCGCTTTTTCTGTTCTGCCTCTATCTCATTGTAAATATAATTTTTCTTAAATGCCTCGTCGCTGTAGTCCAATGATATTATATCTATATTTATACCTACATTTGTCGTATACTCTTCTATCTGTTGAATAGCTCGTTGTGTAATATGTAATGTCAAAAAATAAAAATTAGTGTCTTGGACTAAAGCGTTAACTTGTAACATCCTGTCTATAGTTTTTATAAAGGTTTTTCCTGTGCCTGAATAATCATCGACAATTACCAATTCCTTTGGAATCTGTTCGGCTTCTAACAGTCCCAAAATGTTATTCTCCGCACACGAATACATAATATTATTTTGCATCCAGAAACTAATGAATAAAATATCTGAACATGCTACCCCTTGTTCCTTAATAATCTTAGTATAAATAACTTCATTCACATCTCCTTGATACTTTTCCATAAAAGCATCAAATAATTGAACTACTTTTTCTTTTATCCTTTCCTCACTGTAATAATAAAACTGCATCAGCAATTCTAATAAAAAGGTATGCTCCTCTTCTGGAAACGCTTGTAACCACTTATCTATACGTTCAGCAAAATCCTCTCGTATTTTCATTCCACCCCAACGCGATGTTATATTCTCATATTTAGGATGTTTTCTTCCTGATGACATATTCTCACAATCCTTCATTTACGCAATATTATTTATTGTATAAATACAAATAGTTTAACGCAGCACTAATAAACCCGTTCTCCAAGTATGATCTCTGTCTACGCCTACACAAAAATTCTAACAATCCCTGATAAAAAGACGAATTCTTATCCTTTATGCTTTCTTCAACTGATTTTATCTTCTTAACGCTGTCCTCATTCATTTCATATATTTCCATATAATCACATAAATATCGTATTGCTTTCGCATATGATCTGGCTTTCCCAGAATTTACACATGGCGTTTTACAAAACTCTTCAAAATCTTTTTCGAAATTGCGCATATGTTTCCCTCCTCCGATGTTATAAGTCAACTATATCACATTAATTTGCAGCTGTGTTATGATTTTGTGATGTCAAACATCCTTTCCAACATATAGAAAAAGCAACTTCAAGCCGTCCTCTAACACCTTAAAATTGCCTCCTCCATACTTCACGTTTTAATTCATTTCTATTCTATATCTACAAAGTCTTTACTATTTTTTCTTTTGGTGTATTATCTCTATGCTCAAATGCGATATTTATATCAGCTTGCGGATATTTCAAAAAATCCTCCCACGTCACTACATATATATAATCATTTTCGATGTTACTTTTTAAAATTGGAAAAAGATTATTCTTATCATAATAATCATAAGATCCTTTTTCATCTGGAAGGATAACAGCAAGCATAGCATTATTATGACTAGTTCTATCATTACGAGTCGTTTCTCGAAGAGAATATGCTATTTCCCAAGGAATCCATTGTGACTTTTGCCATTTTCCTGGTTCTCTCATATTCGGTGAAATCAACACAATAGTAATTGAACTATCATAAATTTTATCCTTTAAATGACTCCATATTCGTTCTTCCGACCATGAAGAAATGTCCTCATCACTATTTTCCCCTTTATACACATCCTTGCTAGATAACACATTATTTTGAATATAGTCCACATAATCACATGGCCATGTAGGCTGAGTAACATTTGACATTTTTTTAACGTCATAATCTTTATATTTATACGATACAAAAACTTTGTGTCCCATTATATAACCCCTTTCATTTTTAAAATAAAAACAACAGCTAAAATTGCAATCATTACTGGATAAAACAACCAAACACTCGGAGATTTTATGCAATCACAAATTCGCGTCCTAGCAATTTTATTGTCTTTTGTAAGTTTCATAGAGAAATCCACTTCATGTTTCCCAATTCTTACCTGTTCGTAAAGATAGCGATATTTTTTTTCTAACTTTAAATAATAGATATCCAGACATGTAAATAATAATACTGGCATAAAGGATAATCCCAAAATCCAAGTATTTATTTCACAGTATGTTAATGCCGCAATCCCCGCAACAATCGTCGCAGCGAATCCTTTAAATATTGCTGATATTGTAGACATTCGGCAAATTGGTTCTTGGATCATTTGTAAATAAGTCATCTTTTCATTTGTCATTGGTAATAATTCATGAAGCACTTCTTTTTCTAAAACTGGTTTTGGTGAATATAAATTGCTTTTTAGTTCTATCCAATCAGTATCTCCATCCATGTTTCTTTGCTTCCATGGTTCATTCACATACCTAACATGAAATTCTCTCATTCGATTTTTTTCATCATAATATTTTAATCTAATTTCATCAAACTCATATTCTTCAGAATTTTCCCTTTTAGGTGCATACATAAATGTTCCATACACCTTTCGAATACTTTTCGCCTCAACCACAAAAGAATATGTTTGATTTTCCCCTCCATATTCCTTGCAATTCTCCTCATTTCCAAATTTACCAACTTGTATCATTTTAGCTATGTAACGACCTCGATAATACAAATTAATTGAAACATCACGTATCACGCAAGTAGTATTTGTTGTATTTTGTAGTTCAAAAACCATAGGAATTATAAATACATCACTACCATCTGTTGCTCGAGCAGTTCCAAACTTTTCGACGTCTTGCATTCCACCACTTATGATACGATAGAAAATTTTTAAACTTCCTAACTTATCCCACACTTTCTCTGCAATCAAAACACACATACTCGCAATAAATCCGATTGCGCCACCGACTAAACTCGAAATCCAATCCATTCTTTTACCTCTCTTTCGTAATATGTAATAACACTAATTTCCTTAATTCACGTCTTTCATTACTAATTCAACCATGTCACAGCCCCAAATCCACATTTTTTGGCTTAAATTTGGTATAAAAATCCTCTTTTAAAATCCCACACCCCTTCATTTTCCTGCATTCTTTTCGAAAAGCAACTTGCTGCCGTGGCAAACGAATAAAACTTTTGCTGCATACCTTCTCCTTCTTTCATCCTCTTTTTATGTTGCCTAGCCTTGTTCAAAGCACCTTGCATATACCGTTATCATAAATAATGTCCCATATTATAACTTTTTACCCCTCATATACGTCAAACGTTCCTTTAAATCCATAATTCCGTAACTTAGTCTTTTTTATCCTTAATGCTTCTCTATCTTGAGCCTCATACGTTGTAAAAAGCCATACCGCGTCAGGGGATATGCTTTGGACAATACGTTTAATGTATACCGAATCCACTTTTCCATAACTAAAACCATACGAATATACCTTATCAATATCTTTGCTAAGCTTTTTAAAAAATTTCTTATTTTTAATCATGGGAACATCTGTATCTTTTTTCAACGTCATAAGCATATCATCTAGAAACGAAGATATTAGTAATCCATTTTCGCCATACGAAACCGAATCCTCACCATGCCCAAAGACTAGTTTTTGTCCAACATAATTATGTATATGTGTCACATTCTTTACACCATATATTTTTTCCAATGTCTTAGTATAATTAAAGGTAAGAAAAATATTATCTTTTGATTTGAAGATTTCTTTTAATCCGCTTCTAGGAAAATAATTACTAGTTTTTATAGGTATCTGAACCTCTCTAATCCAATCCTGAAAAAAATCTTGCCAAATCTCCGCGCATATAATAACACCATTCGTAAGCATATCCACATATAGTAAGTAATTTCTCATTAAAGCATTATCTTCTTCATCAGTTTCATCTTGTTTATGGTTTGGTTCAGGAAATTTTTCGTCAACTGTAATATGAGCTAGTCCATCCTCAAAATTCTCCCAATTCTCTCCCTGTATCCTATCCATTGCTGCCAACAAAAACTCTGCCGCTAATTCCTCAAATGAATCATCTACAAAATCCTCTAGATATACTTTTTTATCTTTGTTTTGCAGTGCCTCTGGATAGTTTTTTACAATATACTTTCGAAAATCACTATATTTAGACGGTATCTCATGTGCAATATCAAACCCATTTCCTATAATAAACAATGAACTCATTATTTCATCTACCTTTCTCCTAAGATACCCTCCGATACCTTGAAATCTTCCTATTCTTAATTATTAGTTCAAACTACCTTAACACCAATAATATAAACTAATATTCCGCCGCAAGAGTTCTCTCTATATATTCTACCTCATCCCTTCCCTTTATTAAAGGAACTATAGTTCCGTCACTGCGAACTATAGTTCCTTCCAAACCAAAACCTTACCCCCATCCCCTATCAATAAAATCAATCTCTCATTTCCCCAAAGCTCTAAACACAAAAAGCGAAGCGCCTCAGCGCTTCGCTTCCTCTCCACTATTCTACTATTCCTACGCCGCTTCCTGCTTCTCCTCTGCAAAATGCTCCTTCACCAGTCTAAACACGGTTCCAGACAACAGGAATACACCTATCAGGTTCGGGATTACCATCAGACCATTGCAGGTATCTGAAATGCTCCATACCAATCCCAAGTCCACTGTCGCACCCACAATTGCTACCAGAGAATATACCACCATAAATGGCTTTACTACCTTGGAAGAGAAGATGAACTCTACACAACGTGCGCCATATAAGCCCCAACCGATAATTGTTGAGAATGCAAAGCAGCACATAGCTACTGCCGTAAAAATCGTTACCCAGTTACCATATGTCGATGTAAAGCCAAGAATCGTCAACTCTGCTCCTGCCGCCTCACCGTATGTAATCGGCACGCCACTGCAAAGAACAACCATCGCAGTTAACGTACAGATAATAATGGTATCTGCAAACACCTCAAAGATACCAAAGAATCCCTGCTGTACAGGCTTTGCCGTATCTGCACAGGCATGTGCAATCGAACCTGTACCAAGACCAGCCTCGTTGGAGAAAATACCTCTTGATACACCCTTTGTCATACTGGTAAAGAAGCTTCCTACCACACCACCTGTCACAGCCATCGGATTAAATGCGCCATAGATAATCGAAGCGAACACCTCTGGCACGCGCTGAATATTCAGCACTACAACGCCGAGCGCCAGCACGATATAAAGAATCGCCATAAATGGCACCAGCTTCTCTGATACCCTGCCAATTCTCTTAATACCACCAAGCAATACGCTTCCTACCAAAAGCATAATAATAACACCAATAATAATATTACTTGTACTCACATTTGCTTCCGAAATAACATCAAAGCTTAAAAGTGCCGAATTAATCGCAGCCGTAATCGTATTCACCTGTGTTGCATTACCCGTACCAAATACAGTAAATATACCAAACAAAGCATACAACGCCGCTAACCAGTGCCACTTCTTGCCAAGACCATTCTTAATATAATACATAGGTCCGCCTACCAGCTCGCCATCTTTATTACGCTCTCTGTAATGCACGGCAAGTACTACCTCCGAGAACTTCGTACACATGCCAAGGAACGCTGAAACCCACATCCAGAACACAGCACCTGATCCACCGATTGCAATCGCACCAGCTACACCTGCAATATTTCCAGTTCCTACTGTCGCTGACAATGCCGTACAAACAGCCTGAAATGGTGTCATTGCCCCCTTGGTGGCTTCCTTCTTCTCAAAGACCTTTCCTATCGTCTGCTTCATTGCCAAAGGAAACTTACGAATCTGGATAAACTTGGTTCGACAGCTCAGATATAATCCGACACCGATGATACAAATCATCGCAGGAATACCCCATATAAAATTGTTAATTGCCGAATTAATGTCTTCAATCATTTGTAACATTATTTATTACCCTCCCACTTATATATCTTTTAAATCATACCATAATTTACATAATTCGGGCAATATCTAGGAGTTCCTAAATAAAAAATTCCACTCTCAAAAGCACTTTTTTCGTTTGAAAGTGGAATTTTACTCTTTTATACTATATACTCATTTCTCAAATTCTGTGCCATGTCATAAATATCATTCAGAATTGCCTTCACCTGATTCATATCATCCACAGCCTTAGTCATCATATGTGTTCCGTCATCGGCTGCCGCTGCAACCTCCTGGCTGTTTGCCGACAGCTCTGTGATTCCGTCTGCAATCACCTCTGATGCATGTGTGATATCAGCAATCACACGTCTGAAATCATTCATATTCTCCATCAGCTGCATCACGCCATTATCTATCGCATCAAATTTTCCCTTCGTCTCTTCAATGAGCTTATTCTGCTCTCCGACAGTCTCTACCGAATGATTGATACTCTTAGTAACGCGCTTTACATCATGATTCAATTCTCCAAGAATCTCTGTAATCTCCTCTGTAGCTACCTTTGTCTGTTCTGCCAAGCCTCTGATTTCATCTGCTACCACCGCAAAGCCCTTACCAGCTTCTCCTGCTCTTGCCGCTTCAATCGAAGCATTTAACGAAAGCAGATGAGTCTGTGTCGAGATACTTGCAATTGTTCCTAAAATATTCTGTACTGCCTTTGTTCTGTCATTCAATGCCACTACATATTCAACTGTCTGCTTGTTATCAGACTCTACCTCCTGCGAATGATTATGCAGCTTATCCATTGCCTCCGCGCCAAGCGCAACCTCTTCCAATGCTGTTCGTGAAGCTGTTGCCATGCCGTCTGTCTGGTCACTTGCCATTCTTACATTATCTTCAATATCCTGACATTTTAACGACTGTGTCTGCATTTCAGTGGCTGTGCTTTCAATATTTGCCGCAATCTCCTGCATAGAAACATTACATTTGTTCAACGCTTCGTCCAAAGTCTTGATGTACTTATTTGCGCCGTCAAAATGTGTTACCAGTTCCTCCGATACATGTCTGACCGTATCAAGATTCTCACTGTTAAATGCAATCCAAATCTTTGTAATCATATATACTGCTACAATAATCAAAATAAGAAGCACAACAGAAGTACCCGCTTCCGTTGCTGATACTTCGCCCTTACCTGACAACATCATACTTTTAATTGTAAAAATAGGTAATTCAATTGCAGAAGTTGCTATTACTCTCTTCTTATCCAAATACGCCATCTGCGCAACCAATAGCGGTGCTCCTAACATATAGAAAAACTGAGCATCAATCAGTATAACCATAGCAGCCCACGCAATCGTTGTTGCTCCTGACATAATCATTCCGCACAACTGTGTACCTTTTTTCTTCTGATATGCAACAATGGTAACTACTGCCGCAAGTAAACTTATTACCACAACAATAATTGCATTCGCCCCAGCAATCTTAGAGCTCATCATTCCCAGCATATTTAAAAGAATTCCTATTGACACCACAAGAAGGGTTGCCATTACAAATTTGTCTGCTTTTCTATACTGTTTTTCTGTCATATATCTATCGCCCTTTCACAAATCTAATCTTTTACACATGCATAATTGCACTCACTATTATAATTTTATATACAATTCAATCAAAAATCAACACTTGTCGCACTTTTTATACAAAAAAGGAATGGAAAAATCCCATTCCTTTTCGCTAAATCTTATTTCTGAACCAATACAACAATATCCGAAACTGTATTTGTCATAACTACGACATTTCCAATCTCATTTACTGCCATTACGTTCTTCACTTCATACTGACCTGTTAAGAGACTCTTACAGAAGATATAAGCTGTCTTACCTGCATTCTCTGCACCCACATTAATATGTGTACCAATTTCATAGCTTAACTGCTTCTCTTCTACTACAGTAATCTTGTATGTCTCAAAGCCTTCTGCAAAGCTTTCATCCTTCTCTATCTTATTCTTAAGAGTTAAATCCGCTTCACTTCCTGTTAATTGTAAGGTATCAATTGTATATCCAATACCATTTCCAGCATGAACCATCATGATTACATACTGCCCATAGTACTTGCCTAATACCTCTGCCTTTAACTTACCTTCCTCAGAAAGCTTAATTTCTGTTGTCATTACATCACCAAATGCAGAATTTGCTGCAAGAGGTGTGTTCTGTTCTACAATTGTTACAGTTGTTGATGTACTTGCTACCGACTCACTTGTGCTTGACGAACTACTCTCATCTGAATCCTCATCCTTAGATGGCTCCTCTGTTGAAGTTTCTTCTACTGATGATTCCTCTGTTGATGGCTCCTCTGTTGAAGTTTCTTCTACTGATGATTCCTCTGTTGATGGCTCCTCTGCTGAAGTTTCCTCTTCTGATGACTCCTCTGTTGATGACTCTTCTGTTGAAGCTTCCTCTTCTGATGACTCCTCTGTTGATGACTCTTCTGTTGAAGTTTCCTCTTCTGATGATTCCTCTGTTGGTGGCTCTTCTGTTGAAGTTTCCTCTTCTGATGATTCCTCATCAGGTGTTTCCTCTACTGCCGGCAGCTCTGGCTTAACAGACTTCGCTTCGTCACTTGTTACGTCTAATCTACCACCTGCATTTACAGGGCAAAGCTCTGTAGGATTTAATAATCCCTGCATATTGATTGTACCATCTGCATTTCTGGTAGGAATGATAGAAAGGTCCACATTCTCAAACCAGTCATCAGCTACTGTTACTGCCTGACTATTATATGCCAAAGCACCATCATATAAATAGTTATTCTCTGTTAAGAATGACTTTGGAATCTGGTCTGCAAAGGTTGTCTTTGTTGTTACAGAAATCAAGCCCTCTACTTCCCACTTCTGTAAATTGCTTGCCTTTGTAGCAAAGCTGATATTATATGCTGCATCTGCACCATTTGCATTGCCATAAGATGTTGAGTTATATACCTTACAGTCAGGACAACTGTTGCTTGTAATACCCTTTCCAATATTGCCAAATGCAATGGAATTCTTAAGGATATGTCCGCCATACATATCGTTACCGCCAAGCTTGAAGCCGTTACCTTCACCGTACTCATAGCCTGCAACTGTTGTATCTTCATCTGTCAACCAACCGTTGTTATATGCGATACAGTTCTCAATAGTAACTGCACCAATTTCTCCTGAAATTGCCTTAGCAAATAAATCCCAACCATCATCAATATTATTATGTCCGATACATCCATAGAATACGTTTCCTTCACCACAGGTTAACTTCGCAGCAAATCCGTCTGCATCGTTTCTTCCTGCATCACAGTTATCGAAGGACTCACAGTTCTTGATTAAGTTATAAGAAGGCCATAATAAAGCTTCGTAGCCAGGGTCTCTGTCAACACTGCCTGAACGGCTAATCTGAATACCTGTGTTACCTGAACCTTCTACTGTACACATCTCAATCTTATTATAGTTACCAGATACCTGAATACCTACTCCGCTTGGGTCCTGTACATAGATACCGTAAACATGCCAGTAGCTTCCTACTACAGTTAATCCAAAGTTCTTGAATACAACACCATTTACATCCTCAGCCACCATATAAATTGGCTTATCTGATGTACCTGATACGCTTCTTCCGATTGTAATGTTATTACATGTATAAGTACCGTTCTTTAATACAATATACTGACCAGGTGCTGCATACTTCACTGCTGTTGCAAGGTCAACAGGACTTTCTTCTGTACCCTTACCAGCTGATGTTCCGTCTGCTGATACATATACTACAGCACTGCTGTTAGCAAGTACCTGATACTCTACCTTGGTAGTCTTATGTATTGTGTCATACTTTGTAAGATTCTGTGATGCATCTGGCACAAGAGAAGACTTCACTTCGTTTGCGCCAAGGTTCAAAGGAACATTGACACGAACGACCTTATTCGCCTCTACTGCGCCCTCAAAGTATGTATTTCCATTTGCTGATACTGTTAAATCGCCTGTGATATTTGGTACATAAATGTACTCATATACGTCTGTACCTACATTATTAGAAGAAAGAATTGCTGCATTTGGTGTAATAGCCTCACTCTTCTCTACTGCTGTGATACCTGTACTCTCAGATGTTTCAAACTGGATGTCTGATACCATAATTCCTGCGTTTCTTGATGCAAATACACCAACACAGATAGAACCATCCTCCTGCTTACTTAAGATAGAGAGGTCTTCATACTTAATTGTCTCTCCATTGCAGCTTGAGTAGTAACCGTCGTTTGTCTTTTCTAATGTAAATGTATAGGTTGTACCAACCTCATAGCTTGGCTTTGTATTTTGGAACTTAGTCTGCTCTGTTACTCGTGTATAACCTTCTGTTGCAGTTGTATCTACAGACTCATATCCGCTGATATTTCTCTGTCCCACAAAATTAGCCTTTACACTGAAAATCTGTGTAGATACAGAGTTCAACTGCTTACACTTAATCCATAAACCGTCTGTTCCGTAATAGTTATAACCAAGCATATCTGTTGCGATGATACCGTAACCTGTCTGGTTATCAAAAGTCTGTCCATAAAGATCTGTTAATGTAAATGTAGCTGTTAACTTAAAGTTCTCTGTATTAGGGTCAAGCATAGTGTAGAAGTACTGGAAGCCTTCCTCACCATCTGAAATCTTACCATTACCTGTAGCTGCAAATGAAACTGTATTATCAGTATTTACAACCTCAACTGTAACAGGTGCAATACCCTGCTTATTTACAGTCTCATCCTTTGTAGCCATATCAACCTGCTGTAAGGTATTACCTGCAGCATCCGCTACAATTGCGTGTGTTTCCTGTGCGGAACCAACTGTACCGAAATACCACTTATGCTCTGCATCCTGTGTTACCACGAAGTTAGGATATTCATAAGTAGCAACAAATCCGTCTGACTTTCTTACAGCCTCAAGCTTGAAGTCATAAGAAGCACCAACTGTTAAGCCAGAAATAGTTGCATATCCATCTGTATCCTCTGTTTCGAAGGTAGTGAATTCAGCTGCACCGCTTTCCTTATAATATACATTGAAATAATCTGCATAAAGTGCGTTAATCCAATCAAGATATACAACGCCATTTCCTCTGTTCTGAGCTAACTCTACGATTGGTTTCTTAACTGGAAGAACATATCCGTCGTAAGCATATACTTCACTTAACTTATCTGCCGCGCCTGCACGCTTCGCAATTGCAACAAATGTGTAATCACCACTCCAGATAGGAGTAAACTCTACTGCCATACCTGGCTTATTTACTGTTACAGAGCCAGCCTCATGTCCCTCATAGAACATAATCACAGTCACCTGTTCTGCGCCCTTATATTCATCAATCACTGCTGTATAATCAACCAAAAGATTACCATCAGCGTCCATAGTTACATTATTTACAACAGGAGCTGCTACATTCTCCCACGGTGTAACTTCCTTCTCACCCTGAATGAGCTTTACCTGGAAAATGTTTGCTGTAGAACCTGCCATATATGCATAATAGGTCTTGCCCTCTACAACATCTACTGTTACATCATCATATGTACTTGCACTGCCTGAAACAGCCGTCTTCACAACCTCTCCGTCGCTATTTACTACATAGAAGGTCTTATTACTCTTCTGTGTCTTTTCGCTGATAACAAGCTTGCCATTAGCTGACGCTATATACTGTAAATAGCATCCGCCATTTGGAATCGTACCCTTTGCATTCGAACCATCTGTCTGTGCCTTTGTCTTTCCAGCCTTTGCATAGGTTCCGTCTGTTCCGAAAGCAGTTGCGCCAGAGTTATCAGGTCCACCGATTGACCAGTCTTCTCCGTAAAGCTTTAAGCCGTTGTCCTCTGTTGCATTAGCATTGAAAAGAGCCTCTGCGCTCCATGTTCTGATAGTCTGTGTAGGAACAAAGTCAACCTTGAAAATATTCGCTGTTGAACCTGCCATATATGCATAGTAAGTTGTACCCTTTGTAACAGGTACTTCTACCTCATCATAGGTACTTGCACTACCTGACACTGCAGTCTTTACAACTGTTCCGTTGCTATCAACCACATAGAAGGTTTTATTACTCTTCTGTGTCTTCTCACTAATAATCAAAGTACCATCATCCTGTGCTGTATACTGTAAATAGCATCCGCCATTTGGAATCGTACCCTTTGCATTCGAACCGTCTGTCTGTGCCTTTGTCTTTCCTGCCTTCGCATAAGTACCGTCTGTACCAAATGCTGTTGCACCTGAATTATCGGGTCCACCAAGTGACCAGTCATCTCCCATTAACTGTAAGCCGTTTACCGCTTCACTTGTAGCAGCAAGCATAGCCTCTGCACTCCATGTTGCAGCATTTGATGTAGAAGTAACAATTACTGACTCCTCATCTGCAGCCGTATCTGTCTCTGTTTCACTCTCGGCTACCGCTTCTGCCTCTGCCACCATAAGTTCAGCAATCTCTACGATAGTCTCTGTTTCTATCACTGACTCCGTCTCAACAACTGTTGACACCTCTGTCATAGTTTCTACCATTGTCTCTGTTTCAACTGTTGTTGCAGTCTCCACCATTATCTCTGTTTCAACTGTTGTTGCAGTCTCCACCACTGTCTCTGTCTCAACTGTTGTTGCAGTCTCCACCACTGTCTCTGTCTCAACTTCTGTTGCAGTCTCAATCACTGTCTCTGTTTCCGCTTCAACTGTTGTAACAGTCTCCACTACTGTCTCTGTTTCAACTGTTGTTGCAGTCTCAACTACTGTCTCTTCAATAGATGAAACTTCAGAAGAAACTTCAGATGAAACCTCTGTATTTGTCTCAACTACCACATTTGCTGTTTCCTGCTCAGCAGCAAATACTGTGACATTCGACATCGCCATAGTAACTGATAAAATCATTACCATGAGCTTCTTAGACATTCTCTTAATGCTCTTTTTCATGTCTTCCTCCTATACCCTTATAAATCCTTGTCGAATCAGTCGTCATTTTTCCCAAACTCCGAACTCATTATGTAAGCGCTTACATCAAAGCGCACAAAATTACCCTCGACCTTTTAAATATATCAAACACAATATACAAATGCAATTGTCTATCTTCCAATTTTATGCCATTTTTTTGGTTATTGTTGCCAATAATTTGCTATCAAAATACGTTCTAAAAAAGGAACAGTTTTGCACTGTCCCTTTTCTCTTATTCCTACTGGTCCTCGCCGAACTCAGCTTCATATGCTGCTACTAGCTTCTCTGGCCAATCTGATACAGGTTCTAATCTACCTGTGAAGAAACGTAAAGTCTTTGGCTCATGTACAAATCTAAGACCACCAATCAAATCTCTATGGTCATATAACCACTTCACTCTGTCGATGACATACTCTGTCTGTGATAAAGTAAATACTCGACGCGGGAACGCAAGACGTACCATCTCAACAGATGCAATACGCTCACTTCCGTCAGGATTACGCTCCTCTGACAAAGTTCCACGCTCCATACCTCTGATACCGCCGCACAAATACAATGCTGCAACCAGCGAACCTGCAGGATACTGCTCAGCAGGAATATGGCTTACTACCGCTCTTGCATCAATATGCGCGCCAAGTCCGCCGCCTGGTGTAATCATTGGAATACCGTGAGCATCCAACATTCTTACACAGTGGTCAATAAACTGTGGTCCCTGTGAAATCACGTCAAAGTCCATAGTTTCTTCAAAACCGATAATCAAGGCTTCCATTTCCTTAACAGACATACCACCATAGGTAAGGAATCCTTCAAACATTGTGATATAATCTTCCATCTCATGGAACAGCTTCTCATCACGAACTAAGATGCCGCCTCCGCGTCCGAATCCGAACTTACGAGCAGAAAAATAAATAATATCAAATAAATCAGCTACCATTCTTGTAATTTCACGGATAGATTTGTCCTTCATAGACTCCTCACGAGTCTTAATGAAATATAAGTTATCCTGAAGTAATGACGCATCAAGAATTGTTACAATTCCATTTGCCTTGGCATACTCTGTTGCTTCCTTCATATTCTCATAAGAAATAGGCTGACCACCGATAAGGTTTGTACCTGCCTCTAATCTCATATACGCGATATTATCTGCGCCTTCCTTCTCCACGCAAGCCTTTACCTTGTCCATATCAATATTACCCTTGAAAGGTAAGTTGCTCTTAGAAACCAAACCTTCGTCCTTTACAAGTTCCTCAACATATCCGCCAAGACGTGTAACATGCGCCTTAGAGGTTGTAAAATGATAGTTCATAATAACGCAATTGCCTGGCTTCACAAAATGTGTTGCAAGGATATGCTCACAGGCACGTCCCTGATGTGTAGGCAGCAGATTCGAAATTCCGAAAATCTCCTCTAGCTTGTTCTGCATACGGTAGAAGGTTTCACTTCCTGCATACGCATCATCTGCACGAAGCATTGCTGACTGCATATTGTCACTCATGGCATTTACACCTGAATCTGTTAGCATGTCCATGAAAATATCTCCGTTATGTAACAGGAATGTGTTGAATCCTGCCTCCTTCATTTTTGCCAATCTCTCTTTTGCTGGTAATAAATTCAGCTTCTGCACGATTTTTACCTTGTGCATCTCCATTGGCAATGGGTCCCTACTGTAAAACTTAATTGCTGGCATTATAAATCCTCCCCAAAAAAATTGCATTTTGATAGGATTTAGTATACAATATTACCTAAAATTAATAAAATTGATGATTTAGATATAGGTCATCTATAAATTCGATGGAGATAATATGGAAATTAGAAATTTAGTTACATTCGTTCATGTTGCAGAATTAAACAGCTTTACCAAAGCAGCGCAAGTACTTGGTTATTCGCAGTCAACCATTTCCTTTCAAATTAAACAGTTAGAAACTGAGCTTGATTGTATGCTCTTTGAACGCATTAATCATACAATCAGCCTAACAGAAAAAGGGCGTGAGGTACTCGCCTACGCCCAGCAAATCAGCCATATTACAGAGGAATTCAAGCAGAATCTAAGCAACTCCAACGAGCTATCGGGCCATATACATATCGTGACACCAGACTCAATTTGTGAAATGATGCTGACGCAGAATTATCCTGATTTCTATCAGCATTATCCCAAAATAGCTCTCAAATTCTCTACTGCAGACACGGACGATATGTTCCGTATCCTGAATCATAATGAAGCTGATGTTATTTTTACCTTAGACAGTCATGTATATCATCCTGACTATGTTATTGCCAAGGAAGAACGTATTTCCACGCATTTTGTTACAAGCGCTGCTTCTCCCCTTGCAGGCAAACGCAATCTGTCCATCAGGGACATCATTGACGCCCCTTTCATTCTTACTGAGAAAAAAATGGGATACCGACGCGTTTTTGACGAAACACTTGCCAGCATGTCATTGGATATACAGCCTGTCATGGAAATCGGCAGAACTGACCTTATTACAACCTCATTGGAAAATGGTGTAGGAATCTCCTTCCTGCCTGACTTTGTTACACAGAAAAAGGTTGAGGAAGGCTCACTTGTCTATCTGGATATTGTGGACTTTGAAATTGATATTTGGAAGCAGCTTATTTACCATCGAAACAAATGGATTTCCAAGCCCTTCAACGCTTTTATTCAATATGTAATGGAGCATGAGTTTGAATGATACAACTCATGCTCCACTATAACCTTACACTATTTTAAACACATACTTCTTCTCATTCTCGAAGTCCTCTGCCTTTACAACAACTTCAAATTCTCCCATTCCACTTATCTCTCTGGCAGCCGTATCATCAATTAACACGCCATCCACATAGACAAGACCATTCTCATCCATCGGAGTAAGCTTAAGCGCAATCACATCTCCAGTCTTTGTCAGTGTATACTCTGTCACATCGCTATCAAAGGCAACATCCAGCTTACCGCCAGTTACCTCACAACTCTTTAAACCTGCCTGCTGACTATAATCCTGCACGATACAAAGCTGGTCGAACAAGCCGCCAACCCAACTGTCACCGCGAGTCGCAAACTTTACCTGTATCTTATCTTTTCCTGCGATAACTTCTTCAGGAATTGGATAATATTCATCATAGAAATTGCCTGGTTTCTTATCCTTAATCGTTTCCTCAAGATATAACACACCGTCAAAGTAAATATTAAAGGCTCTGCCAACATTTCCGCTAAAATACTTCACCAAAAGATAATTTTTCACAGAAGGGTCAACCTTCATATCATAAGAGAACCAACCATCCTTCCAAGCATGTCGAAGCTGCAAGCCATTATAAGTGCCTGCTCCTGTGTTCTCGCCCTGAATATTATGTAATAACTCATACTGGTCGTTACCAAGCGGAATACTGTCAATTGCGACGCGTTCCTTTCTTGCCTTCTCCTTACCAGCAAGAATATGCTTCTGCAATGCATCAGAATCCTTTGCTACCATATTCCAGTAGATACCATATCTCTCGGTATGCTGTCTGTAATGAGGTGTAAATACCAAATGTCCGCTATCCGTTCCTTTCAAAGAGAACTCCAGCTTACCAGCCGCCTTTACCACATTTGCTTCAACATTGGCAATCCACTCATCAACCTTACCGTCAGGAATGGTAATAAAGTCCTTCATCGCAATATTTCTAGTAGCAATCGTAACATCTACACCTGTCTTGCTCTCTTCCATATCCTCCGTACCAAGTCCTGCACTTAATACAAGAGGACCATATTTGAAGCCAATCACATGCGCATTATCATGAAGCGGATATGCTACAACCTTCATCGGAATAGTGTATTCTATACAGTCTCCATCCACCCATGCTCTCTGCACATAGAAATATCCATCCTTTTCCTCTATAGAAAGTTTCTCACCATTTACAACAATCTGACACTCTCCTGCTGCCCAGTCAGGCTTACGAAGTGCCACTGTAAACACCTTGCCATTTGCCTTCGTAATCTGAATACAGGTCGTATTCTCGTTTGGAATCGCGCTTCTCTGCTCAAGCTCCACACCGTTATCCTTCCAGTTCAGCTTAGAGCTGATAAACTGATTCACATATACCGTGTCCTCTGTATGGAAATACAAGCTGTCATTACACTTTGTAAAATTCTCCATACCCGTTCCCGTGCAACACCAGAAGCTATTAAATGGCGTACCATATACCTTGAAATAGCCTGTTGCCATCGGCTGGAAATACATAGTCATACCCGTTTCTGGATTCTGCGAAGACATAATCGCATTCATAAAGGTATTCTCATAGAAATCCGCATACCTCTTGTCTCGGGTAATCTTAAACAGCTCTCTTGAAAGCTTTAACATGTTATAAGTGTTACAGGTCTCGCAATTACAATTGGTTCTCTCTGCATCTAAGATACGAGACTCTCCAAAATGCTCCCACTCACTGTTACCACCAGTAATATAGGTATGATTCTTCGTAACAATATCCCAAAATTGCATGGCTGACTCAAGATAAAAGTTCTCGCTTCCAGCCTTATCTAAAGCCATATAACGGTATAAACCACCTAAAAACTTTGGAATCGTTGTATTCGCATGCTTTCCATTTAAAATGTCCTGCTTCTCATGGATTGGCGTAAACAGGCTTATCTCATCAAACTTATGCGCCGCCTCGGCATGCTCTTTCTTACCTGTTACCATATACAAATCGTACATGGCTTCGTTCATTCCGCCGTACTCTACAGCCAATACCGTATTCTGTGTCTCCACACTCCACTTAGCAGTACGGTCATATACCCAGTCACCTAATCTGCTCACTACCTGCAATGCCTTTTCGCTACCTGCTAATTTAT
This sequence comes from Lachnospiraceae bacterium, assembly GCA_017467805.1. Lineage (GTDB taxonomy): Bacteria > Bacillota > Clostridia > Lachnospirales > Lachnospiraceae > COE1. Next base: position 29,172 of record JAFUKJ010000099.1, on the reverse strand, counting down.
AGCAGGCGGTTAATCCTGCTATAATCTTATCCATAGTATACCAAGGTACCCAGCAAGGCTGATTGGTCTCTACATTATCAAATAACTGCTCCTCAAAAGCAGAAAGATAACCGCTTTCATGCTGACTTCTCTCCAACTCATCTACGATATAATTTATCTTATCTAAGATTTCCCTATCACCTGTTGAAGCATAGCCCTGTGCTGCTGCCGCAAGATAATGCCCCAAAATGTGACCACGAATCTGCGTACTCTCCCAGCCTGGATACTTTGGCGCTCTTATCTTCAAGCCCTTAGTCTCTAAGAAACCAGCCACCAGTCTATCCGCCTCATACTGCTTCAAATACGCCATATCCTTCTCTAATGCATTCTCAAAATATGCATCTGTAATTCTTACCTCATCCAATCTGAAATCCTGTAATCTTGTCATCTGATATCCATCCTTCGCTTACCTCATGCCAATCCTTCACGCTATCGGCAATGCATATATTCTACTTCTCCAACATAGCAGAAGTCTTTTAAATTATAGCAAATTACAGGCTTTCTCACAACGCTTTATACCGCAATATTATATGCCATTCTACACGCATCCTTCATGCTCTTTACATACTCCCCAACAGGTTCAACCGCCTCTCTTCCATACTGCTCCATAATCTTAATAATCGCAGAGCCTACGATTACGCCATCTGCATAAGCCGACATCTGCGCCGCCTGCTCTGGAGTTGATATGCCAAAGCCTATTGCACAAGGAACATCGGTATTCTCACGAACCACATCCACGATAGACTGCAAATCCGTTGTAATCTCCTTTCTTGTACCTGTAACGCCAAGGCTGGACACGATATAAATAAAGCCTTCTGCCTCCTTTGCAATCGTGGCAATACGCTGCTTTGAGGTTGGAGCAATCAAAGAAATCAAATCCACACCATACTGTCTGCAAATCGGAAGAAACTCCTCTCTCTCCTCAAACGGAATATCAGGAATAATCAAGCCATCCATTCCAATCTCCTTACAGATGGAAATAAATTTCTCTGAGCCATAGGAAAATACGACATTTGCATAGGTCATAAACACCATAGGAATTGTTACCGTCTTGCGAAGCTTCTTCACTAACTCAAATATCTTATCTGTGGTTGTTCCACTGGCAAGCGCTCTAATATCTGCTCTTTGAATAACTGGCCCCTCTGCAATCGGGTCAGAAAACGGAATTCCAAGCTCTATCAAATCTGCTCCATTCTCCACCGCCGCATATACCAGCTTCTCTGTCGTCTCCAAGTCTGGGTCACCACAGGTAATAAAAGGAATAAATGCCTTTCCATTTTCAAATGCATCTCTAATCTTACTCATAATCATTCTCCTCTAAATCTATCTTCTCACCACATCTACAAACTGTTCCATCTTTGTCTTATCCTTATAGCCATCCGTTTCCAAGGCTGAGCTGACATCCACTGCAAAGGGCTGTAGTCTCCTGATTGCCTCCTGCACATTCTCAAAGGTCAAGCCTCCTGCCAGAAAATAAGGTCTATCAAGTCCCTCTATCAAAGACCAGTCAAAGCACTCTCCTGAGCCACCACCTGAATCCAGTAGTACATAGTCAGCACCTGACGCCCTCACAACCTCAATATCCTGACTGTCCTTAATGCGAAACGCCTGAATTATCGGACAGTCTACAGTCTCTCGAAGCCTACAGATATAGGCTTCATCCTCTCGTCCATGAAGCTGTACAATATCAATAACGCCTTCCTGTACCAATCTTGTAATCCGCTCAATATCCTCGTTTACAAATACACCAACCGCCATGATTCGTTTATCCAACATAGCCTTTAGTTGCTTTGCCTCCTCGTAGGAAACATATCTCTTACTCTTTTTAGCAAATACAAAGCCTATATATTCAGGTAACAGTTCATTTGCATATTCAATATCACACTCGCGCCTTAGACCGCATAGCTTGATTTTTGTCATTCTAAACCATGCCTTTCCCTTTTAGCTCCATCAGCTTTGCTCTCTTATCCTCTGCTCTCATCAGCGTTTCTCCAATCAGCACTGCATCTACACCAATCTCACGAAGCTTTGCAATATCCTCCGCGCTCTTCACACCACTTTCCGATACAAAGAGAATATCCTGCGGTACTAATTCCCTTAGCCTTCGGCTATTCTCCGTATCTACTGTAAAGTCCTTCAAATTACGATTATTCACACCGATGATTCCTGCACCAGCCCTGACTGCCAGTTCAACCTCTTCCTCACTATGTGCTTCCACCAAAGCAGAAATACCCAACGAATCGCAAATTTGAATATACTCCCGTATCTGCTGTTCAGATAAAATCGAGCAAATCAGCAGTACCGCCTCTGCACCCAAAAGCTTTGCCTCATATATCATATATTCATCTACCACGAAATCCTTACGAATACATGGCGTTTTCACTTCCTTTGCAATCTCCTTCAAATATTCGTCACTTCCTAAGAACCACTTAGGCTCTGTCAGCACCGATATGCAATCCGCTCCTGCTGCCTCATACTCCTTTGCAATCTGTAGATAAGGAAATTCAGGTGCAATTAAGCCCTTTGAAGGAGATGCCTTCTTGCACTCACAGATAAAGGAAATTCCTGGTCTTTTTAATACCTTCTCAAATGCAAATTCTGATTTAGGAAGTGCCAGAGCCTTTGCTTTCACTTCGGACAATGGTGTAGTTTTCTTTGCCTGTTCTACTCGAAGGCGCGCATACTCTGCAATCTCATCTAATATTGTCATCTTTATTCCTCCAAAAATCTCCACGATTAGTTTTCAAGGTTACTGATTTTTATAAGCATTTCAAGAGTTTCAAGAGCCTTTCCTGAATCAATCAGCTCTGCTGCCAATGCAATACCTTCCTTCATGGACTCAGCCTTGCCGCCAATATAAAGAGCCGCTCCCGCATTCATCAGCACTGCATTTCTCTTAGGTCCTTTTTCGCCCTTTAATATATTAAGTGTAATTTCAGCATTCTCCACTGGTGTTCCACCTACAAGGTCTGCCTTTGTACAACGTTCGAAGCCAAAATCCTCAGGTGTGATTACATACGTTTTGAACCATCCGTCCTGGAACTCACATATTGTAGTTGGTGCGCTCATGGAAATCTCATCCAGCTTATCCTGACCATAGACTACCATTCCACGCCTTACGCCAAGATTAATCAATACCTGCGCAAGCGGCTCTACCAGATATTCATCATATACGCCAAGTAACTGCATCTTAGGACTTCCAGGATTGGTCAAAGGACCTAAGATATTAAATACCGTTCTAAAGCCTAGCTCCTTTCTGATTGCTCCTACATATTTCATGGAGGTGTGATACTTCTGTGCAAAGAAGAAGCACATACCTGCCTCCTTCAAGAGTTCTATACATTTCTCAGGGCTTTGCTGGATATTAACGCCAAGTGCTTCTAAGCAGTCTGCTGTTCCAGACTTTGAAGATGCCGCACGATTTCCATGCTTTGCTACCTTCATACCACCCGCTGCCGCTACCAGTGCCGAGGTTGTGGAAATATTGAAGCTATGGGCGTTATCTCCACCTGTACCCACGATTTCGAAGATATCCATTCCTGTCTCAACCTTAATCGCATGGTCTCTCATAGCCGTCGCACAGCCTGCAATCTCATCTGTAGTCTCCGCTCTTGCGCTCTTTGTAGATAGTGCTGCAAGAAAAGCTGCATTCTGTGTAGGAGATGTCTCCCCACTCATAATTTCATTCATTACTGTATATGCCTCATCATATGTCAAATCCTCTTTATTTACGATTTTTACAATTGCTTCCTTAATCATCTTTCAATCCTCCTTGTTTTTCGAAGAAAATTCCTTATCATAGTCTTTCCATCAGGTGTCATAATGGATTCTGGATGGAACTGTACTCCATAAATCGGATACTCCTTATGCTGTATTGCCATAACCTCTCCATCCTCTGTCACTGCTGTAATCTGTAATTCATCTGGTATCGTGTCTTTATCCGCCGCCAGTGAATGATATCTTGCAACTGGTGCTGTCTTTGGACACCCCCTGAAAAGAAGACTCTCTTCATCAAGGGTCACCTTGGACTGCTTTCCATGCATCAGCTCCTTTGCATAAGTAACTGTTGCGCCAAATGCCTGACAGATTGCCTGATGTCCAAGGCAAACTCCCAATGTTGGAATTTCCTTACCAAGAGTTCGTGCTGCCTCAACAATAACTCCTGCATCCTCAGGTCTTCCTGGTCCAGGCGATAAAATAATACGCTCAGGCTTCAATGCCCTTATCTCCTCTATCGTCATCTCATCATTTCGAATCACCTTGATATCAGGATTAATTTCTCCGATTAACTGATACAGGTTATAGGAAAAGCTATCGTAATTATCTATCAATAAAATCATAAGTCCGCCTCCTCTGCCATTTTCAAGGCATTTATTACTGCCTTTGCCTTATTCATGCATTCCTGATATTCCTTCTTTGGTACGGAGTCTGCTACGATTCCCGCACCGCTTCTGACAAATACCTTACCATTCTTCTTATATGCGATTCGGATTGCGATGCAAGTGTCCATGTTTCCTGTGAAGTCAATATAGCCAATCGCACCTCCGTAAATACCTCGCTTATTATTCTCCAGCTCGCCAATCAACTGACAGGCTCTAATCTTTGGTGCGCCTGATAAGGTTCCTGCGGGGAGTACTGCTTCGATGGCATCCAGCGCATCAAACTCTTCTCTTATCTCTCCCCTTACGGTGGAGCCGATATGCATCACATGGGAATATCTCTCTATAGAGTGAAGCTTCTCTACCCGAACACTGCCGAATTTACTAATTCTTCCAAGGTCATTTCTTCCCAAATCCACCAGCATATTGTGTTCTGCAAGCTCCTTCTCATCTGCTAACAGCTCTGCTTCTAACGCTAAATCCTCTTCCTCTGTCTTACCTCTAGGTCTGGTACCAGCTAACGGAAAGGTGTGCAGTACACCATTTTCCAGCTTTACTAAGGTCTCAGGCGAAGCACCTGCCACCTCTACATCCGTTCCAGAAAAATAGAACATATACGGCGAAGGATTCAAAGTTCTAAGAATTCTATAGGTGTTGAGCAGGCTGCCCTCGAAAGGAGCGCTCAGGCGATTGGATAACACTATCTGAAAAATATCCCCTTCATGAATATAGTGCTTTGCCTTCTCTACCATCTCACTATAAGCTGCCTCATCAAAGAGTGGTGTAACCTCCCCCAGCAAGTGACCGCCAGCTTCTTCCTTCTTTTCCCCATTCTTCAAAAGCTCTGCCATTCTTTGCAGTTCCATAACCGCTCTGTTGTATTCCACCTCTGGGTCTTTTAGCGACATATTTGCGATTAAAATTATCTTTTGCTTAAAATTATCAAAGGCAATCACCTTATCGAACAGCATTAAGTCTACATCCTTAAAAGCTTCCGTATCCTGCACCTTTGTTCTTACTGACGGCTCCTTATATCCTAAGTAATCATATGAGAAATAGCCTACCAATCCGCCTGTAAAGGATGGAAGATAATCAAATCGCGGACTCTTATAATCTGCTAATATCTGACGCAGGTACTTAGATGGATTATCAGTCTGAAACGTAATATTTCCCACCTTCATCTCTCCGTCCATACAGGTAATCTCCAGCTTAGGGTCAAATCCTAAAAATGTGTAACGTCCCCATTTCTCCAGCTCTGCCACCGACTCTAACATATAGCAATGTGTCGATACATTTTTCAGTATCTTCATTGCCTCGATTGGTGTGCAGATATCTGACAGAATCTCACAGCTCACTGGAAGTATGTCGTACTGTCCGCTCTTTGCAATTTCTCTTACAGTTTCCACGCTTGGTAAAATTTTCATGTTTGCTCCTCCATTTCTTGTAATTACTCTGCCAGAGAATATGAAATAGAATTTCGCTTGCGAAATTCCTTGCGCCGCTGAAGTGTCGCTTATGCGACATCTTCCTCTCTTCAGCGTGTGCATCTATTTTTTTATTTGTCAGTTTAACTGACAAATAAAAAACGCCCCTGACAGAACATAAAAATTCTGTCAAGGACGAATAAAAACACTATCCGCGGTGCCACCTTGATTTACAGCAATGACGCTGCACGCTTAGCAGGATACCTACATATCCCCGACAACTGACGTATGCCAACACGTCACAGAATACTCTGCACTGTCCCCAGCGCATTTGACTGTGCCCTCAGCGGTCCATTTGATAACCTGTTTTTCACCCGACTCTCACCAACACGGGCTCTCTGTAGAAGCATAATTACCGTTATCTCCGCTTCAACGGTTTTTGCTATTAAATTTGTATTAAGTAAACCACCATCGCTTTTATTTGTCAATCATTTTTCATTAATTTTCGTTATATGCAAATTCTATAGCAAAGGGGCGATGAATTCATCGCCCCTAACAAAGCACTATTCAATTACAAACGAACAAGCCGCTGCATCTGCGCCATCTGTCAGTGTTGCTACGCCGCCTGACAGAGTTAAATACATACCTACATACTCTAATGACTCAAAGGAAACACCCTCTCCTGAAAGTCCTGATACAGTAATAAAGGTCTGCGCATTTGCCTTCTTACCATCATCGTCCTGAGAAAGACCTACACCATTCTCAGTTGCTGTAATGTAAAGTCCAGGCTTATTGTAAGACTCGATTGATACATAATTTGCATTCGCTTCATCCATCTTACCTGGTACAAGCTCCCAAAGTAAATCTGCCTCACTTGTGTTCTCTAAGTTGCTGCCAAGCTGCATATTAAGATATGGGTATGTTGCATCTACACCTGAGTTATTGAACCACTGATGTGCCAATACTTCACCATTTCCTGCTGTTAAAGTAGATGTTGTACCGCTAACACCTGTTGCAGTCTCCTGAATGTAATTTACCCAGCCGTCAGACTCAAATACAACCTCTTCCACACAGGCAGCTCGTCTAAAGCCGCTACCCTTTGGTAAGGAACCATTATGATAAATAAAGTATGTCTTTCCTAAGAAATCAACTACTGCTGGATGATTTGTGTTCGATGTTGCTGATGGCTCCATAATAATATCTCCGAAATACCATCTTCCGTTCATCAAATCGTCAGTTGTCGCATATGCCATCTGCTCTCTCCAGCCATACGCATAGAACAGATAGTATTCGCCATAGTAATTACCATTCTCATCCTGTCTTCTATAAATCCATGGAGCCTCTGTAAATGATGTAGGTACCATCTGACTTACAATATCCTTATCAAATACGATTTCTCCATCCCCGTCAATATCCTTAACGGATACCATGTCCTCATTCAACTCGCACATATAGAGCTTTCCGTTACCCCATGCAAGATATCTGTGCTCCTCACCATTCTCATCTGTTTCAATCCAGACAGTCGGGTCAATATCATTCCATGCAGAGGTCTCATCCGTTGTGAAAGAGCCTAATACAAGCGCCTGTCCCATATCAACAAAAGGACCTGTCGGACTCTCTGAAACAGCTACACCGATAGACTGCTTACCGCTATCCTTATTATTCCATGAGCAGAAATAAAGATAATACATATCCTTACCAAGCTCTTCATCGTAATGCTTAGCAACCTGACCTGCCCATGCAGAATTATTATCACCCCATGTAACATCTTTCATAGACATTACCACACCTTCATATGTCCAGTTCACCATATCCTTGGTAGAATAGCAAAGATACTCTGGAATCACATACGAGCTTGCAGGTGCTGTATCATGTCCCACATACAAATATAAAGTATCTCCTACAACCAATGCAGAAGGGTCTCCACCGTATGTAATTGCTTTGGTATCTCCTGCATATACAAGCTCCTGCTCTTCACCAAAGCCTACAAGCGGATTACCATATAAGCTCTTCTCAATCTCAATTGGTATAATCTCTACAGTTTCTTCTACTACAGTCTCTTCCTCTGTACTCTCTACCGCTTCACTCTGTGTCTCCACCTCTGTAGTGACGGTCTGCTGACTACCGCATCCGAATAAGGACACTGTCATAATTCCCACTAATAATGTACTGATTAATCTCTTTTTCATTGCAACTGGTAACCTCTCTTATATATTTTGTCACTTTGACCATTCAGGCCTTATCATATCTGGCGTCATTATATCATATTTACTAATACATTTCCATATTAATTTCAGTTTAAAATGAAATATTTCATCTTTCACAATAATAAATCTTCGTGTTTTTTACCCTGTTATTTTCTTAACCTTTCTATTCCCTTGTCTTATTTGTCAGTTTCCTTTATAATATTGAATATATATACTCACAAATCACAAATAGATTAAAGAGGAGAGACGCTATGAACAAATTTTTCAAAAAAGTAACCCTGCTAACTCTCTCAGGATGTTTGCTTCTTTTGCTATCTGCCTGTTCGAGTTCCAAAGAAGAACCCAAGGTTTATTACCTGAATTTTAAACCTGAGGTTGCTCCCATCTGGCAGGAAATTGCAGATATCTACGAAGCCGAGACTGGCGTTGAAGTAAAAATAATTACTGCAGCCAGCGGTACTTATGAACAGGTACTACAATCAGAAATTGCCAAAAGAGATGCTCCAACACTCTTTCAGATAAACGGCCCTAACTCATTAAAGACATGGGGGCAATTTTGTAGTGATTTAAGCGATACCAAGCTCTATGAATGGTTAATGGATAAAAGCCTTGCTGTTTCTGATGAGACAGGCGTATACGGTATCCCTTATGTTGTTGAGGGCTATGGAATCATTTATAACAAGGAAATTATGAATAAGTATTTTGCGTTAAGCAGTAAAAGCTCTTCTATTAACTCCGTAGAGGAGATTAATTCATTCGCAAAGCTTAAGGAAGTCGTGGAGGACATGACAGCAAACAAGGCTGCCCTTGGCATTGATGGTGTCTTCGCTTCTACCTCTTTTGCAGCGGGTGAAGATTGGCGCTGGCAGACACATTTACTTAATATCCCTGTATATTATGAATTCAAGGACAAAGGCATTACAGATACACAGACCTTGGATATGACCTATGCCAATAACTACAAAAACATTTTTGAATTGTACGTTAATAACTCCTGCGCCCCTGTTTCTGACCTTAACCATAAGACAGTAAATGACTCTATGGAAGAATTTGCATTAGGCAAAGCAGCCATGGTTCAAAATGGTAACTGGGGATGGTCACAGATTAATTCTGTATCAGGTAATACCGTAAAAGAAGATCAAGTAGGCTTTCTCCCTATCTATACAGGAGTATCAGGAGAAGAAACACAGGGACTTTGTATCAGTACAGAAAATTACTTCTGTGTTAACAGCTGGGCATCCGAAGAAGACCAGCAGGCTACTCTCGATTTCCTTGAATGGATATTCAGTTCCGAAGCAGGAAAGGATTATGTAACAAATAAATTAGGCTTCATTTCACCATTTAGCACCTTTGAAGATGATGAAATCCCAACAGATCCTTTAGCCGCTCAGGTTGTAGAATACATGGCAAACGATAAACTTACCTCTGTTAATTGGAATTTTACCGCATTTCCAAATCAGATATTTAAGGACGAAGTTGGACAATCCCTGCTCGACTACCTACATGGTGAGAAAACATGGGATGCCGTTGTCTCTGACTTGAAATCAGGATGGTCCAGAGAAAAGAATACACAATAGAGGGAGTGCCTATGAAGAAATTATTATCAATTAAAGGAAAAATTGCTATATTACTTGCATCAACTTCTATCTTTATGATTATTGCCATTTTGGTAGCCGCACGAATTGTTACTTCTAAAAATGTAGAACAAATTTGTGAGAACTATCTTTACGATGCATGTATCTCCGCATCTAATACACTTTACGAAAGCTTCTGGGGAGATTCCGAACGAACAGATATGACAGTTCGACTTCAGTTCATTTTGAATAATGTTGGTATTGAAGGCGTTCGCTCCAGTGAAGCAATTCTCGTAGATAAAGACGGAACCATGCTCTACACTAATGACATTAATAAGATTGGAACAAAAATGGATTCCAATGCTGTCATTGAAAAAGTTCTCGAAAAGGTGAATGCAGGTACTATTGCAACTGCTGATGTGGAAAGCTGTGTTGTAAATGGCGTTGAAAAATATGTAGCTTATATGTGTACTGTAAATAACTGGGTGCTTTATGTACAGGCTGATAAATCAGAAGTACTTGCCCCTATTGATACCATGAATTTTTATTGTACCATCGTTGGTATTATTGTATTAGGCATTATTCTGGTAATTGGTTTTGTCATGACTTCTGTCATAACCAAGCCTATAAAGACTATGACCGAAATTATCAATTCCATATCAGGCTTGGATTTGCGTTCCTCTCATGCACTTCCTGCTACTAAGGACGAAATTGGCGAAATGGGAAAAGCTGTCGAAGCCATGCGTGGTAATCTTTCTAGTATCGTAAGTGACATCAACGATGTCGCGCAAATGCTCGTAGAGGATTCCAACGCACTTTATGAAATTTCAGAACAGGTAAGCTCTGCTTCCTCTGATAATTCTGCTACTACAGAACAGTTAGCGGCTGGTATGGAAGAAACCTCTGCTTCTACTGACTTGATTAGTAATAATATTGTAGATGTACGAAATAACATTTCCAATGTTGCAGTTAAAATTAATGAAGGAACAAAGCTTGCAGGCTTGTCTGAGAATAAGGCAAACGACATTAACACCAGAACAAAGCAGTCTAATGATAACAGAATGCAAATATATAAAGAAATTAAGGATATATCCGAAATTGCCATTGACAAGGCAAAGGCGGTGTCTCAGATTCAGGAATTATCCGCAGGCATAGAGGAAATCTCTGAACAGACGAACCTGCTCTCTCTCAACGCTTCTATCGAAGCAGCTAGAGCTGGCGAGGCCGGAAAGGGCTTTGCTGTTGTTGCTGGCGAGGTTGGTAATCTTGCAGTGGAATCATCGAATACCGCTAAAAAAATCAATCAGATTGTCGATGATGTTGTAGAATCCGTAAACACCTTAACCTCTTGCTTACAGCGTTGTATGAATTTCCTGGAGCAGAATGTACAGACGGATTACGAAGCTTTTATTGATTCCAGTACGGAATTAAGCACCGAAACAAAGGATATCGTTGCCTTTATGACAGAAGCTAATCATGAAATAAATTCTTTGAAGGAAACAATTGATACGATTGCTGATGCTATGGAAGCAATTAACACTACCATGAGCGAGGCTTCACTTGGTGTCATGAATATTGCTTCTAAAACAAGTGATGTAGATGATCTTTCAAAGGAAATTTATGATACTACTCAAAACTGCAAGGAATTTGCAAACAGATTAAATGTAATTACTCAAAAATTCCAAATGTAAATATTATAAAATCATATAGGAGGTACTACTATGTTTAGTCAATTATTTGGAAAATATCTTGTAGAAAAGGAAATCATTTCAAAGGATGATTACAAGTCTGCAATTGAACAGCAGATGGCTGTCAGAGTAAAATTGGGAACTATCGCTATTGCAGAAGGCTTATTAACCGAGGATGAGGTTGAAACCATCAACAAGCTTCAGATGCAGTTTGACAAACGCTTTGGTGATATCGCTGTGGAAAAGGGCTGGTTAACTAATGCAGAGGTCGGTGATTTATTAAAGAAACAGGGCAATCCATATATGCAGTTTATTCAGGTACTTATGGAGCAGAGCAAATTAACTGCTACTGTTCTTGATAAGACCTTAGGCGCATTCCAGAAGGAGCATGGCTTCTCTGATAGCGAAATGGAAGCTTTGAAAAATGGTGACATCGACTCCCTGATGCCAATTTTTGCATTTTCTGCAAAACCATATGTTACAGATATCGCAAGTCTCGTAGTCAGAAACATTAACCGTTTCATCACAAGAGACTTTTATGTAGAGAAAATCCAGCACACAAAATCCTTAAGCTACTGCCATCTTGCAGGTCAGAAAACAGTTGGACATGACTCAGTTTACATTGCTCTTGCTGAGGACGCAGGTGAAAGCTCTTTTGCACTCTTAGCATCTGCCTTTTCAGGCGAAGCACATACTGCTGCAAGCGATGATGCTTATGATGCAGTGTGTGAGTTTATCAATGTAAATAGTGGTTTATTCGCATCTGAGCTTAGTGAGAATGAAATCGAAATGGATATGGAACCAACCTTCGCTTACAAAGACCAGTCTGTAGAAGGCGACTTCTATGTATTGCCTGTTTATATCGACGACCATAAGATTAATCTTGTAATCGCCGTAAACAGTGATGTTGAAATGGGTAAAACACCTTACGCATATACCAAGCACGAAACTATTGTATATGATGTAAAGGCTGGCTCAAAGGGTACTGTTCTTCTCGTTGATGACTCTAAGATGTCAAGAAATATGCTTAGAAATCTTCTTGAGGACGCTGGCTACTCTATCTTAGCAGAGGCTACTAACGGTGCCGAGGCTGTAGAAGCTTATAAAAAGCAGAAGCCTGACTTAGTAACGCTTGATATCACAATGCCTGTCATGGACGGTATTGAAGCACTTAAGAATCTGCTCGCATACGACCCTGACGTAAAGGCTATCATGATTACCGCAGCAGGTCAGCAGTCTAAGCTTATCGAAGCCTTGAAGATTGGCGCTAAGAAGTTTATTACAAAGCCATTTGAGAAAGATGAAATCGTAAATAATGTTGCAGAAGTGATGAATGAGTAAAATAGTTTCCCCCAGCTCTTCTATAAGAGTTGGGGGATTATTTTATACCTCAATCACATAGCTTGCCTCAAAGCGCTCCTTGGCTTTCAGTGTATTCCCCCATTCTTTCTCGGACAAATCTCCTGCAAAGCCCTTCTTATCCGCTCTGCCATACCAAGGCTCGATACAGATAAACGGTGCATTCTTCTTCGTAGGAGACCAGATACCTACAAGCGGTGTATCAAACTTCACAGTAAGATATGGTGTCTTATCAGGCAGGCAAAGTGCTACCTCATGTACCTGGTCATGCTCCATAACCAACGCATCGCCATCAAATAAATCTTCTGTAATTTTCATATAACCGTCAGATAGCGGATACTCTCTTACTTCATCTACCAACAATGCACCCTCAAAAGAATCACTTTTCAAGGTCTTATCTGTATCAAAATGAATATAATAATCTGTTTGCTTTGTATTCTCTAATATAGGACACATGAATGCAGGATGACCACCAATAGAATAGTACATCGCCTCTGCACCATTATTATATACCTTCCATAATACACGCACGCAAGAACCTTCAAGCTTATATCCGAGACTTAATACAAAATCAAAAGGATACTTTGCAAGAGTCTCCTCAGTTGCCTTCAACTCAAACCATAATGTATCCTCGCTCTGTTCAACCAGTTCAAACTCCATATCCCTTGCAAAGCCATGCTGTCCCATAGGGTACTCCTTACCCTGCCAGCGATACACACCCTCATTCAGGCTGCCTACGATAGGGAACAATACAGGCGCAGTTCTGCCCCAATACTGCTTGTCTCCACACCACATATATTCTCTACCATCAGACTTTCTCTTCAAGGACTTAATCTCTGCTCCTGCTGACTCTACCTCTAATCTGATTTCCTCATTCTCTAATACAAATCTACTCATTTCTTATCCTCCTAACGGTTCATTCAACCTCTTCTTCACAGCTCGCCAATTAGGACAAAACCTGTCCATATATGCCTTAAACTCAGGTCCGTGATTTGGCACATACAAATGCGTCAACTCATGTAAAATCACATACTCAAGACACTCCTTTGGCTTCTTTGCAAGCTGTACGTTAAGCCATATACGACCATCTGTTACATTACAAGTCCCCCACTTGGTCTTCATGTTCTTTACACGCCACTCCTTCGGACCTCTTCCCGTTACTTCCACGCACTGCTCACACATGGAGCGCATCGCCAACTTTAACTGCTCCTTATACCACTTCTCCATTAAAGTTTCCCGCTCCTCCACAGTAGAGTGAGGCTTTACCTGCATCATCAGCTTGTCCTCACGAAGCCATACGCGATTGGGACTGCCTGTCACTACCCATAGCTCGTAGCTTTGCCCCCACAGATAATGAAACTCTCCTGTCTCATACTTATATACCAGGGGCTTTGGCATATTCTCATACTTTGCCTGTGCCGCGCGAATCCAATCAACCTTAGTTGATACAAAACGATAAATCTCCGCCTCCGTCATACGCTTTGGAGCAATTACCTTCACTTCTCCATCAGGCGGCAACACCTTAAGATACATATTCTTGATTTTCTTATATTCAATTTCTATACGAATATCTTCCACATCAATATAATCATTCATTTTAAAACACCCCTTAAATGTGTTTTATGTTAATCTTGTTTTACTCTAACATAAATCAAAGGAAAGGTAAATCTTAAACAACCTAAAAAGCGGTATGGAGTCTGTTCCATACCACCTTTACTCTTTAGATATATGTATAAAAATATTCTGTTGAACCAGTTACCGTTCCCGCATTATTTTTATTTGTCATCTTTACCCAATCTCCATCTGCATCCAATTCATAGGTCACAAAATAGTTACAGAAAGGAATCTCAGGCACAATGACATTCATGCCCTTTAATCTACCTTGTTTGTCATACTTATACTCGGTTGTCGTTCCAACCTCACCATTGGATTGTAGTGAAACTGCCAGTTTCTCGTTGCCAGCTTTATTATAGGTGGTAGATGTTGATGACATCAATGCACATGTTCCTGTATAATACTGTGTTCCAGTCTTATTACCAGCTGCATCATAGGAATTTAATACCATCAAATCTACTGCTCCATCCGCTCCTACAGTGATACTTTGCGTCTGATTGCCTGCTGCATCATATACATATGCAACCATGCTCATTAAAGCACCTGTAACATCTGTATTCTGGATAAACGCCAAATTCCCAGCAGTATCATATAAATAAACAGAATCTGTTATCGTCGCCACGCCATCATAATAAACAATCAATGTACCTTTTGTCTGTCTGCCGCTTTCGTCATAATAATAATATGTATCTGATGAAAGATTTCCAAGCCCATCCGTAACTACCTGTCTCACCAGATTACCCTGCACATCATACGAATATTCTGTCACAAAATTAATCGTTCCATCAGGTAAATATGAAACAGAACCACTCTTCACCTTTGTACCTGCCGCATTTACATCTCCCATGCTTGTCGTTGATACCAGCAAAACTCCCAACGCAAGCGCCAGAATTCGTTTCCCTACTTTCCACGTATTCATACTCTTCCCCTCCGTGCTTCGTGAAATATCTGACGATATTCCATTTTATTATTTATCCCCCTTAAAACTATAAATTAATTATAGACTTTTCAGAATATTATGTCAACTCCGCACTGCAAAAAGGTTGCACCTCCTATCGAAAGTGCAACCTCTACTTTAATTCTTTGTTAAGTTAATTACAGAAACAGAGTTTGCTGGTAACTCTACCTCTATACAGCTTCCATTTACAGCTAACTGCTTTGTGACAGGCTTCACAAGCTCGCCTTCTCTTGTATTGATATTCGATGTGTGAACAAGTTCTTCATCTCCTGTTAATACAATCCACTCTGCATCCTTGGCAACCTCTAAGTCCTCTAACTTAATAGCAACCTTCTTCACGAAAGAATCAGCATTGACAAGCTTCATATATACCTTCTCATCATCTGCTGTAACTGCATGATGAATATCTCGGTTGTATGCCTCAAGCTTACACTCCAAAAGTCCCTTCTGCTCTGTAGCACCTGACTCCTGATAGCAGCAAGCAATATGCTTACCATCCTCACAACCATAGTCAACTGTCACAGTATAGGTCTTTCCTACTGCCACTTCCTCATCAAAGCATGCACGAAGATTTCCTGCGTATACACTTGATGAGTAATCACCCATTGTATATGCTTCCTTACCGTCCTTGTATACCTTCAAACCAGTACCACGCTTGTCGTCGCCTACACAGTACTCTAAGAGATTCTGTCCATTCAAGCCTGCACCCACATAGATAGTTGCAGAAGCCTCTAACTTCTCTACCTCAACCTCTATCTTATAGTCATGCCACTCATTCTCTGGGATATAGAAGCCATCCATACCTGCCCAGCTAAATGGCTTAAGTACATCAGAATCTGCCACAAAATCATGCTTGAATAAGATATTCTTTGTCTTATTGCCAACCACGAGAAGCTGCTTCCAGTTTACCTTACCGCTTGCTGCAATTAATACACCGCCCTGTGGTCTAAGTGTCTTCTTCTCTCCTGCAACATAAGTCTCATAGCTTGTTTCAAGAAGCTTCTTACCAATATACTTTGCAAATAACTGCTGAACATAGTAGTTTGGTGTACGCCATACAGTCTCATTATCAAACCAGATAGCATCAGGTGTCCAGCGATACTGTCCGTCCTGAACCACCTTATTAAATAATGGCGCTGTAGCTGCAAGTCGAACTACATCCGAGTTCTTCTCAAAGCCCGTCATAACAGCTGCCTCTGCCACTGCTCCTGCCAATGTATTCTTATCACTTGACGCATACTCACCTACAAATACCTTTGAAGTCTGGGTATCATCCAGCTTGCCATTCTGATATGCACGGTAATAATAATTATATCTGTCAACATTCTCCAACAAATACTCATTAGAACGATAATAATGCTCATCTACGATGGTATCAAGATAGTTCTTGCTGTTCTCATACCATGTTACCTCTTCCTCGAAGCTCTGCTCTCCATCTGTAAAGCGAATCTTATCGCCGCCCTTCATATAGCCTGCAAGGAATTTCCAGCCATTCTGATATGCATCATCATCCGCCTGCGCACCTGCCGTGGAAATAATATGTAACTCGTAACCAGGGTAATTCTTCTCCATATGACAGTCAATTGCATACTTGAATGCCTCAAAGTTTGCAAAGAACTCTGTCCCCCAGTTCTCATTACCTACACCAAGATAATGTAAGCCAAATGGTGCCTCATGTCCCATTTCCTTACGAAGTGCTGCCCACTTGTTATTATCAAAATCAGTACTGATTGCAAAATCAATCAAATCTGTAAAGTTCTCGATATACTTCTTCTGGAGCTTACCACCTGCAGGGTTTGCATAATCAGAACGTGCCTGACAAAGCACACCGCAAGCCATAACAGGCAAAGGCTCGGCATTTAAATCCTCTGCTAACTGGAAATACTCCATATAGCCAAGTCCCATAGTCATCACATAGCCCCATACATTGAAATTCTCCTTACGAACCTCAACAGCGCCTACTGACTCCTTCCAGTCGTATACGTTCTCCCAAATATAAGAACCCTCTGAAATACAGCCTCCTGGGAAACGAAGGAAGGTTGGATGCAGTTCTACCAATGCTTCTACCAAATCCTTACGCAAACGATAATTGGTGTTACCTGTAAAGTTTGCATGAGCCGTCTTAGAAGAATCCTCCTCACTTGCACCCCATACATCGTCTGGCATCAGCGAGAGCATATCCACTGCCATATCACCTGTAAACTCTAATTTAAGCTGACCTAAAATATCCTTATCAGCAGTAAGCGGCTGTGCAAAATACTTCTTCCACTCATTAGGGCCATCTACATCTACTGTCACTGTATTGCTGACACTGTTGTCATTTGCATCCACTAATGTCAACACAAGCTTACCTGCTGTAGCTGCCTTTGCCCATACAGAGAAGAAATAACTGTTACCACTCTTCAGATTCATAGCCATCTGCGCTGTATTATCGCAGAAGCCTCTGTTGTAAAGCACAGTACCTGCAGGCACTTCAACATAATATGCATTCGTATCTGCATCCTCTAACTTGAAATACTCATTCAAGCCGCCCTGATTCTTTACAGTTACCTTGTCTGTATCACCAAACCAGAAGCGTAATGCATCATGCTTTCTACCTGTAGACTTTCCATCCTCACCACTTCTGAAATCATAGGTATCAAACCAGAAATTCTCAAAGGAACGATTCTGAATCATCTCCGCATAAATACCGCCATCCGCAGCATTATTAATATCCTCATAGAAAAGACCGTATAAAGTCTTGCTGATATCAATATCCTCTCTCTTACCATGAACAGTCAACTCATAAGGTGCAATAGACCTCGGCAATACAGTTGCCTCAAAGCACTTCTTGGCACTTAACTCACCACAGGAAAGTACTGCCGTTATCTTAACACCAACTGCGCTTTCTGCTGCTGTTACCTTACCATCGGCAGAAAGAACCTCTGGCTTATCACAGCTCCATGCCACACTTACCTTTCCATTTACAAGGCTCTTTGGCAACACAATATCCTCTGTAATAATCTTCTTTGGTGTTGGAAGATACTTATCCTTTGCCAGTGCAATAATCTGCTCATCAGAAAGAGAGCCACACATAAGCTGAATAATCTCCTCATCCGCTAAAGCACTCGCATATACTCTAAAATCAGAAATCGCTCCACAGAAATCAGCATCCGCGCCAAACTGCGAATGTCCAATAAAATTCTGACTATAATTGCTTACATCCTCAAAGGTTGCAAACCACTCTCTCAGCTTCTTATAAGTACCACTTGAGGTCTGGCTGATAAAACCATCTGATGCAAGCTCACCATTAATATATACTCTAGGTCCTGCACTGCTTAACGCGCCGCCCTCTGTCCCTGTTACTGTCATGGCAATATGTGTCCACTCATTTAACCCAATCGCCTTGCCTGCATCTGCTGCAAGGTCTGAGCCGCTAAAGCACACACCACGCATAAATCTTGTCAGGAAAATATAAGGTCCCATCTGTCCCTTACCAAAGTCAAAGATTCTCTCCCATACATTCGCAGCCTTTGCACCGCAAACCCATGCGGAAACTGTAAGACCTGTGTTGTCTCCCACATTCTTTAATAAATCCGCAGGTAATTCCATATAAGAAGCGCCATACTCGCCGCCTTCAAATACGGCTGCCTTTCTGCCACACACTTCCTTAACAGTCGGCTTTCTCTTACCGCATGCCACTGCGTGATTCTCCTTACCTGAGTTGTCTTTTCCCACATTTTCCTGATTATCAAATGGATACCAGGCGATTAATTTCTCGTTCATCATCATCTCATCCTTTTATATTATTCATAAATTGCGCCTATTTGTACTATTTAGACAAGAATCAGCCATGCTGATTCTTGCAAATCGTCATCGCTGGATGACGATTTTTTATGAAAAAAAATATAATTAGTGCATCATATTTTATTTTAGTCTTTACTATATTATTTTATTTAATATTTAATTATTGTCAATAGCTTTAGGCAAAAAAGAAGAGAACTTATTGATAAAAATAAGTCCTCTTGAAAACGAAAGCTATTTTCTTCTATTTAATTCATCTCTAAAATTAAACATTATCCATGCCGTATAATCTCACTCGAGAGGTCTCCCTTAAGGCAAACTGAATCCACTACCTTTTTGCTCACCGCATCATATACTACGATATTGATACCCGTTTCGCCAATGGCATGTATCCTTGCATCCAATGCAATATTACAGAAATCCGTTTCTCCTCCACAGCTAATCACCTGATAAGGTACTCCACTCAAGCGCCCTTCATAATAAATCATTCCTGTACCGTATTCTTCGATAATCGTATCATTATTTATCACTGCATAATAGCTCATATTATCTATATAACACCAGTCAGTAGATAAACCTAGCTGCTTCAAATATTCAATCATTCCCTCTGTCAGCTTAGACTCTACCTCTCCCTGAACAGCCAGCAATATCGAATACTGCGTATCACACAAGGCTTCCATATACTCTGATACAGTAGCCAGTTGCATCCACGCTAAGCTGCGCGTTACCGTATCCATATGATAAGCTTCCCCTGCTATATCCTGCCAATAATATTCGATACTAATATCTGCACCTGCTAACTGACCGACATCCAGCACCGCACAATACTCCCCGTTCTCCAGCTCAGCAAACTCTACCTCATACTGCGTTTCTGCGCTTTTTACCACTGCGTAAAGTTTTCCCAACGTATGGCTCTTGCCGTCAAGTTCTGATAAATAAATGAGCAGCTTATTATCCTCTGAATTTAATTCAACCGAATACTCTCCGCTTGGACATTCCGCCATCTCCAAATCTTCTTCCAGATTTTCCTGCTCTATCATAAAGCTTGAGTTCTTTCTCATCTCCTCATCCAATGTCTGATAATCCATCAGTTCAAGCAGTGTACTCTCCCCCGAAAACAGATTCGTTCCAAGTGCAAGTCTGTTTCCTTCAATCTCAACTCCCATAGCAGCAAGCGTAGTCGGGAAAATGTCAAAGGTGGTGTATTCTCTCCTTTTCTCAGGGTATTCCACCTCTGCTGCCGCATTCAGAATACACGTATAAGTCTTTCTCTCATAATCCTCTGCAATACCATTGCAAAAATCTGAATCCATCGTCAGATGGTCTCCTGAAATTACCACTGTAGTATTCTCATAAAAAGGCTGTTCCTGCAGCCATGTGATAAACTCATTTACCTGCTTTGAAGAACATGCATACACATTAGCATACTGATTGTCACCAAATTCATCTCCACATAGCTGACACACGGTTCCATCCTCAAAATGAGTATCTACCGTCAGCATAGTAAAGTTAAAGGGTTCATCCGTCTCTGCCAGTGCCGTTATCTCCTCCTTTGCATAAGCAAATAGCTTGGCATCCTCATATCCCCACTGTCCAAACTTATAATGCGGGTCTATACGCTGTTCTTCTACTGCAGTCATATAATCACTGATTATATAATTTCCATGCTCTGTATAATAAAGCTCTCTACCGCCAAATGTAGCATCTGAGCCTACCATAAGCATATTCTGATAACCTGCCTCCTCCAGTATATCGCCAAGACATACTATCTGAGAAAAAAAGGTTTCTCTGCCTTCCATGGAATCATTTCCTGTCTGAGTCTTTAACGGCAAGCCCGATGACTGTGCAAACATACCTGCAATGGTCCAAGAGGCATTTGACATCACATGACCTCCATTAATTGCCTCTTCACTTCCCGAGAAATCCTCCCCCTGAATCGCCAAAGAAGTCAACTCAGGAATACAGCTTTCTTCAAATGCTCCTCCCAAATCAATATCTGCATAAGTGGTCTCCATGGACTCTAAAAAAATGAATATTAAGTTTCTCTTTTCCTCTGGAAATATAATATCAACATCATCAGGTGCCACATAATAGGTGCCAATAAAATCCGATGTCTCAGACTGTAATCGAAGATATGTCTCCACATCTAACTGCTCCATCGCCTTCGTTATCATACCTACACAGATTATTGCTGCCGTACAGACAGTTACTGCAAATATGCTGCGCAATCTGTTAAGCTTTGTAAAACGCTTTACCAACACTGATATTCCCACAATTACAAGATATATCAGAACCGTAGGAAGCAACACTTCGATTAGGAACTGTCGAATTAAGTCCTTATTCGTTCCCTCCAGAGATGTATTCAAATGATATATAAGCTCTTCAATCGTAAGATGCTGCCAGGTTGCAAGCATCCATTTTATTGTTAAAGACAAAAATACAAACAAAATTATAAATAAACTACATAAAATATTAATTATCATCCTCTATTACTCCTACCAAAAAATACCATACAATTCTACCTTAGTTTACATAAGGCTTCAAGTTATCTTGCAAATTTCATCTTTTTTTCATATTTTTCTCATCATACACAACTCAAAAGCTTTCCATATATAAGGCATTTTGCCCTCTCACAGATGCCTGAATTTTGTCCATTTTCGCCTTTGAATTTTCCTTTTTTCAAATGCTAAAATATTGTTATCGCAAAGTATGTAGCTTTGCAAATCAAAGAAAGAGGTATGACTTATGAAGCGAGTGAAAGCAGCATGTATCACACAAACATTACATTTTCTTTTAAAGGAAGATATTGCACAGGATTATGCAAAGAAGCTTGTGGAAGAAGAAGTAAAGAAATATAAGGCAGGACTTGATAAAACAGGTACGAAATATAAGATTTTATCTGAGGAAACACAGACTGACGGCTCTATCGTCATCGAAATCAAGAAGCAATACAACACTTCGCCTGTGGGAAGTTATTTAGATTAATTCACGCAAACTTTGCCAAGTATAAAAGAAGACAGATGTTCATTTTACGAGCATCTGTCTTCTTTTATTCCTTTTATTTCTCTGAACAAAACTCTACTGTCTTGCCCTCTAATATCATATTTGTAGTTCTGACAGCACACATCTTACCACACATCGAACAGGTATGACGGTCTGATGGAGGCGTACTCTCAAAGTATCTCCTTGGCTTCTCTTCATCTATTGCAAGCTTGAACATTTCCTCCCAGTCAACCTTATGGCGAGCTTCTGCCATCGCATTATCACGCTCCCTTGCATGAGGAACGCCCTTTGCTATATCTGCCACATGGGCTGCAATCCTGCTTGCTATGATTCCTTCCTTTACATCATCAATATCAGGCAAACGCAAATGCTCCGCTGGAGTTACATAGCATAAAAAATCTGCACCGCTTGCTGCCGCTATCGCGCCTCCAATCGCAGAGGTTATATGGTCATAGCCTGGTGCAATATCTGTTACAAGCGGTCCTAATACATAGAACGGTGCATTGTGGCAGAGACGCTTTTGCATCTTCATATTCGCTTCAATTTCATTCATAGCCATATGTCCAGGACCTTCTACCATAACCTGTACATCCTTTTCCCATGCTCTCTTAGTCAACGCGCCAAGCTCGATTAGCTCACAGATTTGCCCTGCATCCGTACTGTCATCAATACATCCTGGTCGAAGAGCATCTCCAAGACTAATTGTAACATCATATTCACGAAGAATCTCAAGCACCTCGTCATAATGCTCATAAAATGGATTCTCATTTCCAGTCATCATCATCCATGCAAACAGCAAGGAACCGCCTCTGGATACAATATTCATCTTACGTTTATCCCGCATAAAGGCTTCCACTGTACGACGATTGATACCTGCATGAATGGTCATAAAGTCTACTCCCTCTTCGGCATGTGCGCGTACTACCTTCAAAAAATCTTCTGCGGTAATTTCCAGCAAATCCTTTTCCAAATAACCGATTGCGTCATACATTGGAACTGTTCCTATCATAGCAGGAGACTTGGCAATCAGCTCCTTGCGAAATACATTCGTCTTTCCGTAATTACTTAAGTCCATAATTGCCTCTGCACCATATTTCAGTGCAACCTCTACCTTTTTCATCTCCATCTCATAGTCATTACAGTCACCTGAGATACCAAGATTGACGTTAATTTTGGTACGAAGTCCCATTCCGATACCCTCTGCTGATATTGACTTATGATTCACATTACACGGAATGGCAACAACCCCCTTTGCCACCAATTCACGAAGCTTCTCGGCCTCCATATGTTCTTTCTTTGCTACAAGCTCCATTTCAGGTGTTATAATACCTTTTTTGGCAGCCTCCATCTGTGTCTTATATTCTCTCATTTTCTTACTCCTCTGCACTATCACCAAAATAACTATTCAAATCAAAAGCATGATTCATAGGTCCACTGCCCTGCCCTAAGTCCAGCATATCGGCTAATGCGCCTGATATGTACTCCTTCGCTCTTTGCACAGCTTCAGCAAGCTCATATCCCTTTGCCAGATTCGACGCTATGGCACTGGATAAGGTGCAGCCTGTTCCATGAGTATTGGGATTGTGAATACGCTTTCCCTCAAACCATTGATGAGAATTTTCTGCATATAGCAGGTCATTGGCATCATTGATGCTGTGACCACCCTTACAAAGCACCGCACAGCCATAGGAATCACTGATTTTCTTTGCTGCCGCAAGCATGTCCTCTTTACTGTGAATCTTCATCTGTGCCAGCACCTCTGCCTCAGGAATATTCGGTGTAATCACGGTTGCTATCGGTAACAGCTCTGTCTTTAAAGTTTCAATTGCATCTTCATCAATCAGACGCGCACCGCTGGTTGATACCATTACAGGGTCTACCACAATATTGTCAGCCTTATATGCCTTTAGTCTGTCTGCAATCACTTTAATCAGACCAACCGAGGATACCATTCCGATCTTTACTGCATCAGGGCAAATATCCTTAAATACGGCATCTATCTGCTGTGCCAGAAATTCAGATGTAGACTCCATAATTCCTATAACTCCTGTGGTATTCTGTGCGGTCAGTGCAGTAATGGCACTCATGGCATACACACCATTCATCGTCATTGTCTTAATATCTGCCTGAATTCCTGCACCGCCGCTGGAATCGCTTCCTGCGATTGTAAGTGCTGTTCTCATACTCTTGGATTTTACGATGCGCAATGCTTCTACCTTTAACTTCGTAGTCACTTGCTGGATATCTTCGGCTGCAAAGATAGCTGAAACAAGAGCAATACCATCCATTCCGCCACCCTTGATTTCCTGCATATTTTCAAGACTGATTCCCCCGATTGCTACCGCAGGGATTGCCACAGATTCGCAGATTTCCTTTAACTGCTCCTTTGTAATACGAATGGCGTTTTTCTTCGTAGGCGATGGAAATACCGCTCCGACTCCAAGATAATCCGCTCCTGCTGCCTCGGCATTTTTTGCCTGCTCCACAGTCTTTGCAGTTGCACCGATGATAAAATCCTTTCCTACTCTTTCTCGCACCATAGCAACAGGTACATCCTCGATTCCAAGATGCACGCCATCCGCACCGCATTTTAAAGCCACCTCTATATTATCATTAATAATAAGCGGTACCTGATAGCGATGGCAAAGCTCCTTTATCTTGATTGCTTCTTCTATAAATGCCTGCTCATCCAGATTCTTTTCCCTTAATTGGACAATTGTGGCGCCACCCTTTAGTGCGTCTTCGATTTGCTCATATAAGGTCTGTCTGCCTACCCACGCACGGTCAGTTACGGCGTAAAGTAATAGCATTTCTTTGTTAAATTTCATTTCTATGTATATACCTTTCCATAATCTACAGGCTCTAGTTTAAATATGAAACTTTTTCATTGTTCTTAACTTTCTTAGCCTATCTCTTTCATATTCGCCAAATATTTTTCTGGCTCCTCACATCTCATTAGTCCACTCATGATACAGACGCCTACAGCACCTACCTCTCGCACGCTTCCAATATTCTCAGATGTAATACCCCCAATCGCATAAACAGGAATATCCACACACTCACATACCTCCTGCAAAAATCCTAATCCTCGCCCAGCTAATCCCTTCTTGCAATCTGTTTCAAAGATATGCCCTACCACGATATAGGTACAACCAGCTTCCTTGGCTCTAATGGCATCTTGCATAGAATGGCAAGAGGCTCCTATCACTTTAAACTTTGCCTTTTCGTCATCTCTTAACTGTAAAAGCCTGTCTAACGGTAGATGAATTGCCCGTGCCTGTAGCTCTATTGCCACATCTACAAAGCTATGTAAGATACAAGACACATTATACTTTTCGCAAATAAACATTACCTCTTTGGCTAATATCTTATACTCCTCCCGTGATAAATCCTTTTCCCGCAGTATAATTCCTCTCGGCTTTGCCTTTGCAATACGCTCAATGCGGGTTAAGAAATCTTCCTCACAAAGCTTACGATTTGTCACGCAAAAGACACTATTTGTGACACCGTTGTCATTTTTGTCACTAATCTCATTATACATACAGATAATCATTCAACACTGGCTGCAGGCCTTCACTGGCAATATCCTGATACATCACATCCAGACTACGGTCATCATCTATTTCGAACTGCTCATCGCCCTGCACACCATCTGACTCCTTTCCGCTGTATTTGCTTTCATGGTCACCAATTCCCGTAGAAACACCCGCAGACACCTTAGTCGCCGCTATCTTTACGATACCATTTCGAAACTGCGCACTTTCCCTAGAGGATACCGTAATTCCCACAAAGGGCAGAAATATTCGATATGCGCAGATAATCTGACACAGCTGCTTCTCATGTACGTCCAAAGGATTGATTTTATCGTTATTAATAATCGGGCGCAGTCTCGGACAGGACAAGGACATTTCCGCATGAGGATATTTTCTTTGCAAATAGTAAACATGTAAGGCACTTGCCAAAGCATCCTTTCTAAAATCTGATAACCCTAATAACGCTGAGAATGCCACACCGCGCATACCGCCTCTAAGCGCACGCTCCTGCGCATCAAAACGATACGGCCACACACGCTTATGGCCCAGCAGATGCAGACTTTCATATTTCTCCGTATCATAAGTCTCCTGAAATACCGTCACGTAGTCCGCTCCGCACTCATGCAGATAACGGTATTCATCTGTATTTACAGGATAGATTTCCAGCCCTACCATACGAAAATACTTTCTTGCTAGCTTACACGCCTCACCTATGTACTGCACATCACTTTTGGCTCTGCTCTCTCCCGTCAAAATCAGGATTTCTTCCATTCCACTTTTGGCAATTACCTGCATCTCATGCTCTATCTGCTCCATAGACAGTTTCATTCGGTTGATATGGTTATAGCAGTTAAAACCACAGTACACACAGTAATTCTCACAGTAATTGGCAATATAAAGCGGTGTAAAAAGATACACCGTATTTCCAAAATGCTTACTGGTTTCCAATCTTGCCCTCTGCGCCATCTCCTCTAAAAACGCTTCAGCCGCTGGGGACAGCAATGCCTTGAAATCCTCTATGGTACAGCTCTCATGCTCTAATGCCGCCCGAACGTCCTTGGCTGTGTACTTGCTATAATCATATTCCTGCATCTGTGTCATTACGCTCTCGCACACATCTGACTCTATCTGCTCCATTCCTTCCATGTATTCCATGTGATTGGTTCGGCACGATGGATTATTTTCAAGCTGATGTTTCCTTTCCAAAGCCTCTTTTGACAGATGCTTGGAATCTACTAAAAATTGATTTTCCATATATTTGCCTCTCTTTAATCTCTCAAGAATCCTGTCAATGGGTCAGATGCCGAAGCGCCACGTGTAAGAACTCTTCCAAGACCTGCAAGATATGCCTTACGCCCTGCCTCGATTGCCTGTCTGAATGCCGCCGCCATCATCGGCAAATCCCCTGCCGTTGCAAGTGCTGTATTTGCCATAATCGCCGCTGCTCCCATTTCCATTGCCTCACATGCCTGTGATGGTCTGCCAATTCCTGCATCCACAATGATTGGAAGGTCAATTTCATCTACCAAAATCTGAATAAATTCTTTTGTTGCAAGTCCCTTATTAGAACCGATAGGCGATGCAAGCGGCATAACAGATGCTGCTCCTGCATTTACCAAATCCCTAGCTACGTTTAAGTCTGGATACATATATGGCATTACCACAAAGCCTTCTTTTGCCAAAATCTCTGTTGCCTTAATCGTCTCCTGATTATCAGGTAAAAGATACTTAGAGTCTCTCATAATCTCAATTTTTACAAAGTTACCACAGCCAAGCTCTCTTGCAAGTCTTGCAATACGCACTGCCTCCTCTGCATTTCTTGCGCCTGATGTGTTAGGCAGCAGGGCAACTCCCTCTGGAATATAATCTAAGATATTCTCCTGCTCCTTAGTATTGGCACGGCGCACTGCAAGCGTAATAATCTCTGCCCCCGCATCTCTTACCGCTGCCTCAATCAACTTCAAGGAATACTTCCCTGAGCCTAATATAAATCTGGACTGGAACTCGTGTCCTCCAATGATTAATTTGTCGTTGTTCATTTTTCATTCTTCCTTTCCTGCCAGTATCCGCAAAACCATATGCGCCTGATGTGCCGCACAAAGCATAACCCTAGGCGCTACAAGCCCCATTCCATCTGCTACATCACTGCTCTCATCACCACATAGATAAAAGTGTTTTGTTATCTGCCTTGTCTTGATACTATTAGCCGATGCAAGTCCTGCCATTCCCGATGCTGCAATCAGATATTTTTGTGATAACTTTTCTAATACTGTATTTACAAGCATCGCCTTTTCTTCCGCCTTATCAAAGGCTTCACAAATAATGTCTGCCTCCTGCAGCACATCTGTCAGATTCTCTTCTGTCAGCTTCAACGTATGTGTTTCTAGTTGGATATAAGGTGCTATCTCCAGCAAATTATCCCTTAGCGCCTCAGTCTTATGCATTCCCACCTGTGAAGCCTTATACTGCTGCCTATGCAGATTTGTAACATCCACTTTGTCAAAATCAATCAGTATCAGCTTACCAATCCCTGCCCTTGCAAGTGCTATCGCAATATTGGAACCAAGCCCGCCAAGCCCGCAAATTGCTACTGTCACCGATTCACATTTTTCGGTCAGTTCTTTTCCCTGACGTAACACTAATGTAGCCTTCATTTCTTCCCTCGTCGGTATCACATCAGCCACCTCCCACAAAGCTGACAACCTCTAGCACATCACCGTCTTCTAAGATTGTCTCACTATACTGCGTCTTTGGCACGATATCACCATTTCGCTCTATTGCGATTCGTTGCAGATTGTAAGTCGTCGTTTCCAGATACTGCGTCACAGTCTTTCCTGCAATATCAAGATTTTCTCCATTGATTTTTACCATGTTCATCCTCCTTTACTGAATCTAGTTATTTGAGCAATGCCGACACTCGTAGGCAAAGCCTACTTCATGTCGCAACGAAAAAACGGGAAATTACCAATTCGGTAATTTCCCGTAACATAAACATACACATATACAAAAAAACGTGCACTCTCAGGCTTCCCTACGTTGGCATTATCCAAATCAGGTTAATGGGTCGAAGGTCATACCTTCCTCTCAGCCTGTCATACAAGCTCCCCGCTGTTCTATTCAGTTGCTGAATGTATCGTACACTCTTTTTATCAAAATGTAAAGTAAATATTTGCTTTTATATTAACTCTCTTTTTGAAAAAGTGTTTGCAAAAGTTAAAAATACTTAGTTTCTGTTCAACTATAAAACAAACTGAAAGTTTCTTGTGTTTGCTCTCAACTTTCCTTTATTTTCGGGCATCCTATCCCATCTACATCTATGTATTTTGCACTTTTCCCTTATTTTTTCCCTTGTGAGGAAATGATAAGGGAAAAAGTGTTTTTTTCGTCTTAATCGTTCCCTGCTACTTTATCCAAAAGTCTTACTGAATTTCTCTTGGCTTCCCTTGTAGCGTGGGCGTAAATATTCATTGTGGTACTTACTGCCGAATGTCCTAACAACTCCTGCACATCCTTTGGCGGTGCACCACTTGCTAACAGATTACTGGTAAATGTGTGTCTTAATAAGTGGAAGTGGAAATGTTCCAATCCCTCCACATGCTTTGCTATTGAGC
>JAFUKJ010000098.1 GCA_017467805.1 Lachnospiraceae bacterium | reverse complement strand
GATGCCTGCCATCTTCGCATCAGCAACCGCCTGTACAGACTCTGGTCTTGGTGGGTCTACCATGGAAACCAGACCAAGGAAGGTATAATCGCACTCTGTTTCTAAGGATAATTCTTCATCTGATTCTTTATAAGCAAATGCCAATACACGAAGTCCATTCTCTGAAAATCTCTGATTCTCCTGAAGGATACGCTCCTTCTCCTCATCAGTCATTGGGCGGATACCTTCTGAATAACGAATCGATTTACATCTTTCCAAAAGCACATCCAACGCACCCTTAGTGAGGATGGTTTCATCACCATGCAGACGATACTTCGTACTCATAAGCTTTCTGTCTGAATCAAAAGGAACCTCCTCTAATCTTTCCAATGCTTTACGAATCAAATCCTCATGGAAGCCTGCTTCCTCTACAACAGAGCCTTCCTCTGTTCTAACTGAACGGAACATCTCCAACAAAGCGTATTCTGTAGGGTCACCGATTCCCTTACCATTAGCAATTGTAGAATCATTATTTAAAATTGCATTATATAATAAATATCTCTGTGTTTGGTCTGTAACATCCATTTCCTGTGGAGTCAAAAGCTTTCCATCTACATAAATCTGCTGAACTGTCATCTTGTTTTGTGTAAGAGTACCTGTCTTGTCTGAACAAATAACAGATACACAGCCCAAGCTTTCTACAGCTTTCAGCTGCTTGATAATGGCATTTTCCTTTGCCATCTTCTGAGTACCAAATGCCTGCACAATCGTAACAATTGAGCTTAATGCCTCTGGAATCGCTGCAACTGCCAACGCTACTGCAAACATCATGGAATCCAGCATCGGCATCTGGCGATAGAGACAAAGTGCAAATATCAGCACACTGATAACCATAATCAATACAGCAAGTCTTCCGCTGAACTGGTCAAGACTCTCCTGCAATGGTGTCTTTCTATCCTTTGCAGCATTCATAAGTCCTGCAATCTTTCCAAGCTCTGTATCCATACCTGTTGCAGTTACCAGTACAACCGCACGTCCATAGGTTACAAGACTTCCCGAATGTACCATATTAATGCGGTCTGCAAGAGGCACATCACCCTCTAACACAACATCCGACTTATCTACATTGGTAGACTCTCCTGTAAGCGAGCTTTCATTTACCTGAAGAGAATAATTATTCAATATTCTACCGTCTGCAACAATCATATCTCCTGCTTCGAGCAAAACAATATCACCTGGTACCAGCTCTCTTGATGGAATCTCCTGCTTATTTCCTTCACGGATTACCTTTGTATTCGGTGAGGAAAGCTGCTTTAAGCTGTCTAAGGAACGCTGCGCCTTCACATGCTGAACTGTTCCAAGTACTGCATTCATAAGCAACACCAGTAAAATAACTACCGTACTTTCCACATTTCCTGAAAATAAAGAAATGGTTGCTGCCACAATTAATATCACTACCAGCAAATCGCAAAACTGTCCTAAAAACACCTGTGCGATGCTCTTGCGTTTGCCCTCCTGCAGTACATTTTCTCCCTTCACTGCACGAATTTCTTCCACCTGTGCCTTAGAAAGTCCGTCCTTTGACACGCCAAATTCTTTTTCCAGCTCTTCTGCCGTCTTCATCCAATTTTCTTTCATACACTTACCTGCTCCTTTGCCATTTCATTGTTCTTTTAAAAGGCTTCTTTTTTTGCACAAAAAAGAGACCTTTATTTTACAATAAAAGTCTCGTTCCTTTTCAAGTGTACTGTCCGGTTATCCCTTGCCTAACGCATAGATAACGTGATGACGAAAAGCACAACATCTGTAATCAAACACAAATGTGAACTACTCCCTAATATTGTTGCTATGATAGCATTGCGTTTTTGAATGGTCAAGTCCATGCAATGCTTTTTCATAGAATTTTAACCAATGTGGAAAATATTATGATATATTTTTATAAAATATTTATAGCTTCCTCTAGTTTCTCTGCGAGCTTACGCATCTGCAGTCGGTCTACCTTGCATACCTTACGGTCATAGGTATAGAGTCCGTTCACTTCGTCTTCAACATCACTAAGCTGCGTATAAACACAACCGCATACACCTTTTGGTATCGCAGGCAATATCATGTGGACATACATATTACTAATCATCTCCGTTAACTCAGCTTTATTAGCGTCACTTCCATAACCATAGGTATTATACTTACTATAATAATGCACTTCTACCACTCTGCTGTAACCGCCACATTCCGATACAAACAAGGGTCTGTCCTTAACCTCCAAATCAACAAGATTAAAATAAATATGCTCACTGTCAAAGTCACTTTTCTCCTGCCAGAACCAGCCAGAAGTACTGTCAATCAAGCGGCTGTCATCCAGCGCCTTTACCTTTTCATACATCTTATCGCTGTCAAACTGTCCCCAGCCTTCATTAAAAATGGTATAGGCAATAATGCACGGATGGTTATAGAGCTGTGTAATTGTCTGGCACATCTGCTCTTCAAATATCTTCTTACGCCTATTCTGCTTGCCTCCTGTGTCCTTTCTGGTCTTCATACCTATGGTAGGTAATGCCGTATCTAAAATAAATGAATAACCACCATTATTTACCATATCCTGCATCACAAGCATTCCATGCTTATCACAGTAATAATAGAATGCTTCAGGTTCCACCTTAATATGCTTTCTTAACATATTGAAGCCCAAGTCCTTCATTCTGAGAATATCCTTCTCATACTCCTGCTGATTGGCAGGAAGATAAATTCCATCACTAAAGTATCCCTGATCCAGTACGCCGTGCATGAAAATTGGCTCTCCATTCAGACAGACTCTTCTAGCACCTGCTACCTCTTTGATTTCAATAGTACGAAGGGCAAAATAGGTTTCCACATAATCCTCTTCGGTCCATATCTTCATTTCATATAAGAATGGTGTATGCGGCGTCCACAATCTTGGAACGTACTGCTTTCCGTCCGCGCAGACATGCTCCGTCAGCTGAATGCGACCTACTGTACCGACATATGTTTTCTCAAATATTTCACCATTACTTAACTTAATCTCTACACGGAAGCCCTGATTATCCTGCTTGTTATACAGTTGCAAATCCACGCCCTCCAAATCAGGCTGTAATGTAAGCTTTTCGATATAAGATGTTGGCACATTCTCCAGCCATACATTCTGCCAAATTCCACTGACTGGCGTATACCACATTCCACCACGTTTTTTGCACTGCTTTCCATATGGATATATCTTCGAAAGCGTATCTGTCACTTTTATAACCAAATGATTTGCTGCATTCCTATTCACATTATCCGTAATATCAAATGTAAACTCAAGATATCCTCCTTCATGCGACCCTATGCATTCACCATTCAGCCACACCTTTGCAATCTGGTCCACAGCGCCAAAATGCAATAAAATTCTTTCTTTATCAAAGGAATCAGGCAACGTAAAGGTAGTTTCATATTCCAGTTCATTACCTGTCTTTTTTGCATATTCTGATAACATTGACTGTGGTGGAAAAGGAACGCGAATCGGATAGCCGTTTAGTTTCCAATTTTCTTCAAGAATCATATATGCAGTTCTTTTCATCTGCGGATGTGGATTCTCTCTCCACGCCCCTTTTGTCTCCATCTCTCCTGACTGCGTCCATAAATGGAAATGTGATACTCTCATCATGACGAAAATACCATAAAGCACTGCCCCTAATACAAGTGCTACAACAAGTGCCGCTACCCAGATATTTCTATTCGGCAGAAATGAATAGGTTCCATCCTGGTTCTCTATCATTCTGGCATTCCGCAACACAAACGCTCCAATCATCGGTCCAATAACCCCTGGAACCAGTACCTGACCAATAATTCGAATTCCCTGAAATCTGCCTGCCATATGCATAGGCGTTTTGTCTCGAATAATAGCGCCAAACACCGCCATTCCTGACAAATAACCGCTCATCATCAGCAGTGAACCGATAAATACAGGCACTATATTTACAGAAAAGAATAACACTACATAACCACCTGCAAGCATAACAATACACGGAACAATACTCTTCTGAAATCCCAATTGGTCATATAATCTTCCATACACTACCGTAACAATTGCAGCCAGAATTACCGCAGGCGCGAGTATGATTACATAATTGTCCATGTGTAAGGTCTTTTCGTAATACAGAATCAGATACGGCATATAAGTCTGTATAGAAATTCCAAAAACAGCAAAAGCAAATATTATCGCGTATAATAGCTTATTTTCTCTTACTGTTTTCATACGAAAGCTATAAATAATGTTCTGCCAATAAGACGTTTTACTAACTGCATCCGTCACATCCGTTGCTGACTCTTCTATCAGAAAAATACCTGCAATTCCTAAAATCAGAACACCTCCACCTATGATGCAGTATATGATGGTCCAATTATCCGCAAGCTCCAAATCAAAGCCCATAAAACCGCCAAATACCACTAGCATGGCAATAAGCGGCATCATTGCATTAATTCCCTCTATCTTTCCTCGATTCGAGTCATCTCCCATATCAGTCAGCCATGCATTAAATGCTGCGTCATTGGCTGATGAGCCCAAAAAGGTCATAATACAGTCTAAAATAATCACAAGACCAACCCCTGCGGCTGCCGCTTCTACTACACCGCCATAATATGGCAATAAAACATCTATTCTAATAAGCCCAAACCCAAGGATAGTGATACCCCATATGATATAGCCGCCACAAATAAATATTTTTCTCTTTCCAACTCTATCCGTTAACGCGCCAATAAGAATCGTAGTTGCTGCCGCAGCAACCGCACTGGCACCAACCATTAAAGAAATATCAGCCGCAGAAGCATTAAATATCTTGTAAATAAATACATTTAAATACATATTTTCTACAACCCATGCTACCTGACCGATTAAGCCAAACAGGATTAGTGCAATCCAAAATTTACGTTTCTGCGTTTTCATATTGTCGTCCTCTTTCATGCATTGTTTATACGCTGACAAAGGCGCATCTTTCATGCGCCTTAATCAATTATTCTTTATAGTTACTTTCTACATATGCTTTGATTTCATTACTGTCCTCAGGCATTCTGGCTCCTACATAGAATGTACCATTATTCTCAGAAATTC
The DNA here is from genome assembly GCA_017467805.1 of Lachnospiraceae bacterium. Lineage (GTDB taxonomy): Bacteria > Bacillota > Clostridia > Lachnospirales > Lachnospiraceae > COE1. The sequence goes on along the minus strand of JAFUKJ010000098.1, from coordinate 25,444 downwards.
GAATAACTCTTCCTTCTATATTCTTTCCCTCCAAAGCATCAAACTGTTCAATATCCAGGAATATATCCTTTCCCTTCAAATACTTAATCTCGTCTGAATTCACTACAAAAGCAAAACCATTTGCACTGATATTTTCCATCTTACCATTAAAGGTACTTCCTGCTTCCTTCGCTTTAATCGTACATTTATTATGGAACGGCATTCTTGGATATTTTCTTCTATTATATATGGTTACCTTAGAATCTACAACTAATCTGCAGTCACCCTTTTCATCATTTTTCGTGGTAAATATTGCCACATGGTCCCAGCTGTACATGATATGTCCTGCCATAATTCGCAGCTGGCAGAATACATTCTTATCTTTTTTGGTGAGTATCTCATGATTCTTTCCGTTCAAAGCAATATATACATTTTGCTCTTCACGGTTTACTACCTCGCCCTTATATTCCTGCTCCTTTATATCACCATGAGCTTCTACAACTATGGCTACCTTCATTCCTTCGACTACATCCTGTATGCCCATGAAGCCGCCAACGCCAAGTTCCTCCATCAGATGACCTACTACCACTTCGATGTCCTGCGCACTCTTGGCACTCTCTTCAAACTTACTAATCATTGCCTTAGTAGTGTTTTCCACCTCTGCGATACTACCTGTCATAATCTCCATGACATCACATACCTGCTTCATATTAGATACCATGAGAGTATTTGAGTTCTCTACTTCCTTTACAGCACTATCCATAACCTGAATATGCTGGTCTAAGCTCTTTGCATCGTTTGTAATATCGGTTACGCTCTCATGTACATTGGTAACCTTCTCCATATTTACCTGAATCAGGCGTACCGTTTCTCCAACAGATTCAAGCATCTTCTCAGAGGTTTCTTCAAGGTGTGCTAATGCCTCCATAATTCTTGCTGAAGAATTCTGTGTACCATTACTTAGATTTCGAATTTCATCTGCAACTACAGCAAAGCCCTTTCCTGCTTCACCTGCTCTTGCTGCTTCAATAGAAGCATTCAAAGAAAGAAGATTTGTCTGTTCACTAATTTCATCAATAGTTCCTGTTTCTTCCTTCACACGTTCAAACTCTGTCTTAAACTCAGCCAGAATCTTCTCAACCTCTGAAGAAAGCATTGCCATTTTATTGGTAATCTCTACAACCTCTTCCAATTCAACCGAGCTTGTATCTGCATGTTCTACCGATGCCCCGATTAACGAAACAACCTGTTCCATCAAGCCCGCCACGTCCTTGACCTGATTATCAATGACTGTAGTACTCTCCATGGAGGACATGGTCTTTTCATTTAATACCTGATTATTATCCGCAAGAGTGAGCATATCCTTTAATACATCATCTGCGCCGTCCTTATTTTCATCTGCAAGCTCTCTTACAACATTTACGCCTTCAACTACTGCATTGCTGGCATTCTTAACCTTATCAACTGTTTCTACGACACGAGCAAGATTCGCCTGAATAGAGCTCATCAGTTCTCCGTCAGACTGATTCATATAGTTAATAGACATAATCGCGCTGGCAAAGCAACAGAATACAATACCAAACTGCAACGCGATATGCATGAGGTCTGTTGCATTGTTCATTCCCTTGGAGGTTATCTTATAGATACTGCACATAATAAGCGCAATTAATGCAAATATAGCTACCTTTAAGATATACTTCTGGTCCTTATAAAGAACCATAATACAAATCAGAGGTAAAATAAACACAAAGGCAAGGTTATCATCCGTTGCGCCGACAAGCACCATATAGAAAACTGCATATCCATATGCCAATATATTTCTGTATATTTTAGCATCGCCACCCTTAAGCTTAAGTACAAGCTGTCCTGCAAGATACGGTCCCCAGCCAAATATAACTATCAAGCTATAGAATAATAGTGAGTGATCCCCCATTGCAACTTTACCTGCGTAATAAGCCGTAATACATGCCAAAACCAACGTCCATGCCAGCATCGCACGAGTATTGGCTTTTTTTGCAAAGAATTTTTCATCATAACCGTTCATTCGTAGAATACCTCCATGTTTTTCTTTATTTTCTGCCATTTCAAAGATATACTTATATTAATTTTACACTTTTATTAAATATTTGTAAATTATTAGTTTATTTATACTGTGCAGATAAACAAAAAAAGTGACTATTTTCTACTAATAGCCACTTTCCTATTACATATCTTCAATTATAAAAATGAGGTTATAAAGATTTCTAATCCGATAATGATTAAAATCACACCGCCTAAGATAGATGCCTTATTCGCAAGCTTCGTTCCGAACTTTTTGCCTATCTGTATGCCAGCCACACAAATAAAGAAGGTTACAACCGCAATAATCAACGCACATATAAGTGCCATAAGCCAGTTGTACTCAGCAATGGTAAAGCCTACTGACAAAGCGTCGATAGATGTTGCCACGCCCTGCACCATTAAGGCACCAAAGCTGAGTTTCTTCACCTCTTCAACTTCCTCTTCATTCTTAATGCCTTCCATAAGCATCTTACCGCCGATATACGCAAGCAGTATCAACGCAATCCATGGAATCAGCTTTTCAAAGGCTTTGAAATACTGCAATACTGTGTGTACACATATCCAACCAAGCATTGGCATCAACGCCTGAAAGCCTGCAAACACACCTGCAATTCCACATACTCTTTTCGCCTTCATTTTGCTGTCGTTAAGACCATTTGCCAATGATACTGAAAAAGCATCCATAGCCAGTCCTACGCCAAGCAGTACGCTGTTCGTAAAAAACACCGCATTCCAATTCATATCACACTTCCTCCTAAGTAATAAAGGTAATTAACAGCGCCGCAAAAGCGTCGCATTTATGCGACATATTCCTTGCTTTTGCGTGTGCATAAAAAAATCCCAAGTATAGTTATTCGCTATACTTGAGATTCACATTCAAAAAATAGACAGACTCCATGTATAGCAAAAAGATATACATGAGTCTCGCAAATTAAAATAAGCCAGGCCTAACGCCAGTATGTTGACTTATTACGCTCTGTAAAGTCACGGAATACAGAACGCTCGCTACTCCCTCACAGGATATTTATTGATATAGTTTAACAAGCCATTCTTAGTTTGTCAATAGCACTTCTATTATAAGTCATTATAAGTCAATTATCTTGGTTGCAAGCTGTTCCCTGAATCTTACATCATGCTCTACTATCAGCATGGTCGGCTGATATTCTAAAATTAGCTTCTCTATCTGCATTCGTGAGAACACATCAATATAATTCAGCGGTTCATCCCATATGTAGAGATGCGCTGGTGTCATCAGTGACGCTGCAATTAAGACCTTTTTCTTCTGTCCTTCTGAATAATCCTCCATATTCTTGGCAAACTTCACCCTGTCCATATCAAGCTGGCGTAAGATGGCACAGAAAAGACTTTCGTCAAGGTCACGCGCCTTGCAGAAGGCTTTGATACTGCCTTGCAGGAATGAAGTATCTTGATTGATGTAGGAAATCACCAGATTGGAAGCAATATCGAGTGTTCCTGTCTCTATTACATTTAGTTGTTTTGATGTCGTCTTTGTCTTTTCTAAGATGGCTTTTATTAGAGTAGACTTACCACAACCATTCTTGCCATTTAGGAAAATGCGGTCTCCCTGCTCTATTTCAAAGTTTAGCCCTTCAAAGAGAAGTTCCTTGGCATCTATATATCCTAAACTATAGTCTCTTGCTGAAATTAATACTTTCTTGTAATGCTGTAGTGGCATAACCTTTAGGTCTATTGTCTTCTCGATATCCTGCAATAAGCCTTCCTTTTCCTCTATCTCTCGCTCGATTCTATTCTCCATCTGCGTCACCCTGCTTTGCATCTTCTTGGTCTTAGCACCTATGTAAGACCTGGTATTTAAGAATCTGTCATGCTCCTTTATTGGGTCATAACCTATCTTGGTGCTTTCATTTTTATCCGCCCACTGTGCAACACGGGCTGCTGCTTTTTGAAGCTTACCAATTTCCTTCTTATGCTTCTCATTCTCTGCCAGTGAAAAGGCATCCTTCTTTGTCTTATTCTCCCACCAGCTGGTGAAATTTCCCGCCTGCACCTCTATCGTACTGCGATTCAGCACCAGCACATGGTCAATACAGGCATCCAGTAAATCTCTGTCGTGAGATACCAGGAGAAAGCCTTTCTTCTGCTGTAAATAACGCTTTACCACCTCTCTCGATTCTTTATCCAAATGATTAGTCGGCTCGTCTATCAGCAGGAAATGATTCTCCTCCGAGAACAAAATTGCAAGCATTACCTTAGTTCGTTCTCCATGACTCAGTGTTTGAAATGGTCTGTATAGAACCTCTGCATCCACCTCTAGCTTATCCAGCTCACAGATGACCTTCCACTGTTCACAATCAGGACGCTTATTTTCTAATAATGTTGCTGCACATTCCTGCATTTCTTCTTTACTAAATTCATACGGAAAATAATCAAAGACTGTAGCTGTAGCAATTGTGCCTTGATATTCATATTCTCCCAGTAAAAGCTTCAGGAATGTAGTCTTTCCCTTTCCATTTCTTCCGATAAAACCAAGCTTCCAGTTGGTATCTATGGAAAAGGACACATTTTCAAATATATTGTCGAAGCTGCCTTCATAACAGAAGGTTAGGTTTGTAACGTTAATCTGTGCCATATATTTCCCTCCTTTGTATCAAAAAAAGAAGCACCTGTTGCCAAATGATTCTGATTATGTACTCAAACCTAGTCCCTGCCTGTAACAAAGCAGTGACCAACCTCACAATATATTTTTCCACCAAAAAAGAGAGGTTATGAGAACATAATCCACTTTTGGCAACATGATTAAAAGTGACAGCCTCTCGGCGCACTTCTCGCGTATGCGATATTCGTTCATGTTTTCAAAAGTTGATTACATTCTCATCTTTTCACCTCTCTCTACAAAGATGCTTTTATCATAGATTATTCGGGCTGAAATGTCAATAAAATCCTATTCCTCCATCGCCCCTAACAGCTTGTGCAGGAGCTGATACAGTTGCCCTGCTTCTTCTTGTGAGAGCTTCACACACTGCCCGATTCGCGCAGGAATATTTATCGCCTTATCCTTGAGTGCTTCGCCTTCATCAGTGATATGAATCTCCAGATTTCTCTCGTCCTCCTTGGAGCGGCTTCTTACAACATAGCCCTTGGCTTCAAGCTTCTTCAACACAGGGGTCAGAGTACCTGAATCCAGATACAGAAAGCGGCCTAACTCCTTGACATTCATCTGCTTCTTCTCCCACAAAACCATCATGGCTATATATTGCGTATAGGTTAAATCTATCTCATCCAAATAAGGCTTATATCTTCTGACTACTTCCTTTGCACAGGCATAAAGTGGGAAGCAAAGCTGATTTTCTAATTTTAAGCTATCATAGTTTGAGGCTGACATATCGTATTCTCCTTATTTGTATATTCGCAAATCCACGTACATTTAATTTAGCACAATTTAATTGATAATTCAATGAATACACCTATTATGCCTGCATGGATGCTTCATAGGCCGCCTTTGCTGCTTTGGTCAGCTGGTCCGCACAGGAGGTTGGTCTTCTGCCACATGTGATGCCGCCTAATACTTCCTCAAGCTGCGCAACTGTCATACCATCCACCAGCTTTGGCACTGCCTTCAGATTGCCATTACATCCACCATCCAAAAACTCAACATTTGTGATTACATCGCCATTGATTTCCAGCTTGATTCTTCTGGCACATACATTTTCTGTCTGATAAATATATTCCATAATAACACCTTGTCCTTTCTATGCTCTTAACAGCATTTCAATTCTGTCACGAATCAGCATAATATCTGCTGTTGGCTCATAACGCTCTACTACATTACCCTTCTTATCTATTAAGAACTTCGTAAAGTTCCACTTAATATCACTGCTCTTCTCATAATTCGGGTCTATTCCACTTAGCATATCCTTCAAAGCAGCTGTCAGCTCATGCTCCTCGTCAAAACCCGCAAAGCCCTTTTGAGACTTGAGATAAGTATATAATGGAATTTCATTTGCACCATTTACATCAATCTTCTCAAAGATTGGAAATGTGATTCCAAATGTAGAATCACAGAAGCTTACTATCTCATCCATGCTTCCAGATGCCTGATTACCGAACTGATTACATGGGAAATCTAAAATTATAAAATCCTGTTCCTCATACATTTCATAAGTATCCTGTAATAAATCATACTGTGGTGTAAATCCACACTCCGTTGCAGAATTATTAATCAGAATCACTTTTCCTTCATACTCTCTTAACGATACCTCGTTACCATCTGCGTCCATAACCTTGAAATCATAAATACTCATACTAATCACCATTTCCTTTCTTTGCCTAAAACTTTGCTAAATTATAATAACTTTGTGATGCTTTCCTCTATCTTCTCAGGTGTAGTAGTGGGTGCAAAACGCTCTACTACCTTACCACTCTTATCCACCAAAAACTTTGTAAAATTCCACTTAATATTGCTTCCGAGCACGCCGCCCTTCTGTGACTTAAGATATGTGTATAATGGTTCTTCGTTCTCACCATTTACACAAATCTTCTGAAACATCTTGAAGGTTACTCCATATCTCGACTGACAGAAATCTTCTATCTCTTCCTCTGTGCCAGGTGCCTGATTTCCAAACTGATTGCATGGAAAATCCAGAATCTCAAATCCCCTATCCTGATACTTCTCATATAAATCCTGCAAGCCTTCATACTGCGGTGTGAAACCACAACCTGTAGCTGTATTCACAATCAGCAATGCCTTACCCTCGTAATCCTTCATGCTTACTTCCTTACCCTCTGCATCCCTTACCTTATAATCATATAAATTCATAGTGTCCTCACTTTCTGCCCTGTATGGCTTTAAAATCTTCATTGTTTACAATTTGATTGCAAACAATCTTTTGTTGCTATTTGAATTGTACGCAATTAAATTGTTTTTGTCAATACATTTTTTGATTATTTTGGGGATTATATATTAGCGAAGCCGTAATTTATCCCCAAAAAAAGCGAGCGGCAAAACTGCCGCTCGCTTAAAACTAGCTTCTCAATCTAAATGTCTTCGGTGCAAACCGATATACCAGAATACCTGCCACAATGCAATATACCACGCAAAATACTATGGTCATGATACCAAAGATAAAGGTGGACATCTTCAAGTTAATAAAAAGATAAACACAGAAGTAGGTAACACCCATAATTATATGGTATACACCATTCTTCACTTCTGCATTGAGATTAAACGGCTGGAAAAGATAGTACATTGTCAGGTGATGTACAGAGAAGAAAATACTCATTGCAATAATAGACATCACTAAAATCACATAATTCATATAAGTATCCGTGCCACCCGAAACCCAAAGCAACAGCGCCATACCACAACCAATCACCACTGCTGGCAATAAATTAATCTTAATCAGCTCTCTTAATCGAATCCAGAATAACTCCAGGATAAGCTTAGGCTTCTTATAAAACGGATATGTCAGCATACTACTGTCACAGTTTATGAAGACTGTATTGGCAAATACTGCACCTCGGTTCATATAATACATAATAAATACAAAATACGGAAGCCAAGTCAGCATCATCTCATTAATCACCGTCTTAGCCTCTGCTTCGATAAAGCATGCCACTACCAGTGCAACAATAAACATTGCAGTAACCGCCGCGATTTTCTTAGATGATTTCCAAAGAATCTTACGATGTCTCTTTACAAATAAGTCATTCATGTACTCAAAACCCTTTTTGTCGCTGACAATATCAGCATCCACAGAAATGTTCTTCTTATTATGCTCCTTTGCTGCGTCCTGCGCATTCTGCATCGTATGCTGATAGTCTGTAAGAATCTGATGATATACAGCTCTATACTGTGTAAAGCTAATAATCTTATATAAGGATAATAATCCTGTCACGCTGAAAAATACCATAATACCAACAACAATCTGTGAAGGAATTGCAATTCCAAGCACTGGCAGACCGTATGCCGCAAACAAGAAAACTATGATTCCTGCCCAGCCTGAAATTCCAAGCTTGCTCTCACTCATACTGACGCCCGTTCTATCATAGCTGCATAAAAGCAATGCCGCCATACTAAGCTTAATTCCCGCTGTTGCTGTTGCCAGCAAAATGCACTGCCACCAGGGCAAACCTATCTCCACTCCAAAGATAAAGCCAAATATCAAAAATCCTGCCAGCACCTTCAGAATTGCATAGCCATAATTCACCAGTGTATATTCTCTGGCATCCATGCGCATCAGAATCAAGGCATAATATTTATCGTTTGACGGATTAAACAGGTAAGTATTGGCATAGGAGCCAATTGCCATCAGACAGACAAATATATGCAAAAACACCTGCCCTGCATCCATACTTTCATACAAATAAGCGGGCAGAAAAATCATTAATAAGATATACAAGAGCTTTCCTAAAAATGCCGAAAGGAACTCCCATAAACCTGCCACAATATAAGCAAAAATCTTTAAGCCCTTTACACCATACCACGCATCAGGTATCAGCTTCTTAATCAACGGCGTATGTTTTAGTGAATGAATAATTCCATTCACACGATAAGTATTCTTCAAAGAAAAGGATATTCGTAATGTCTTAAGCATGATAATCCTCCCTTAATGCGGCAATAATCTTCTCCTTAAAGTCCTGACTGCCAAGCTCTGAACGGTCAATTACCTCCAACTCACCATTATGTAACAACACAATCTCATCGCACAAATCCAGCGCCAAATCCATAATATGTGTAGACAAAATCGTGACTCTGTCCCCCTTCAGAGAGCGAAGGATATTCTTCATCTCCTCAGCAACCACTACATCCAGAGATGTCAACGGCTCATCCAATAGCAGAATATTGGGCTGTGCAATAATATTAATCAACATCTGCATCTTATTCTTCATACCATGAGAATAATCCTTAAGCAGTCTGTCTCTATCCTCCATGGAAATTCCCATACTATCAAAATACTCATCCAAAGGCTTAATATCCTTAATATACTTCTCATTTATATCAATAAAAAACTTCAAAAACTCTCTACCTGTCAGGAACTCAGGCACAGTTGGTGTGGACAAAACATATCCAATATCCTCAGGAATTACATCACGCTTTGCTCCATTGTCTTCCAGCCAAAAGTTGCCGCCATCTGCCTTAATATCATCATTCAGGCAATTAAACAGGGTAGTCTTTCCTGCTCCATTTCTTCCAAGCAATCCATAAATCTTACCACTTTCAAAGGTAAAATGTACGTCCTTTAAAACTTCCTTCTTCTCATAGTGCTTCTCCAAATGCTCCAATACAAATTTCATCTCAATAACCTCGCCTCTCCTAGTAGTTAACATAATACGCCCGCTATTGATAGTATATTATCGAAAACATAAAAAAATGACAACACTTCTGCTGTCATTTTAAGAATTATTTTATACTTCACATTTATCCGCTTTATGGTTACCCAAATGCAGACAATCCTGTGGGCATGCATCAACACATTTGCCACATCGAATACACTCTTCTGATACTGAAATCTCCTCAGGCTCCAAATCCATAGGGCAAGCCCTTTTACAAGCCATGCATGAGGTACACTTCTCCTGCTGCCACTGTACCTGCACAAGACTAAAACGGTTAAACCATCCATAAATCGCACCCAATGGGCATAGATACTGGCAAAACGGTCTGTACACCTTTATCGATACTAATAAAATTACAAGTAAAACGCCTAATTTCCAGAAGAACAAGCCGCCAATCTGCGACTGCAAGGCGTTGTTGGTACTTAATAACGGAATTGCTCCAAACAAGGTTCCTGACGGGCATAAAAACTTACAAAATGCAGGAATCTTCGCAAAGCCTGTAAACAGGAAGGACGAGCCTATCAGCACAAAACCCACCAGCACAACATACTTCAAATACTTTAATATATGATGATAAGGAAGCTTCTTTCTCTTACGAAATAGAGGAATCTTATGTAATAAATCCTGTACCCAGCCAAACGGACACAGCCATCCACATACGAATCGTCCCAAAATACTTCCAAAGATAAAGAAAAATCCCAGCACTGCAAATGGCACTGTAATATTGCGTTCATTCAAAGCTGCCTGCAATGCGCCAAGAGGACACGAACCTACTGCCCCTGGACAGGAATAGCAGTTCAGCCCTGGTACGCAGGCGTATTTTAACTTCCCCTGATAGATTTTTCCATTCAAATAGCCATATAGATAGCCGTTCGTCAAAATGGTATAAATTGTCTGAACGCCAAGACGAAGCTTATCTATGCCTAATTTCTTATGTCCTTTCATCGCTTCCTCCACTATCCGATACCAATACACTCCAAGCATATGGCTATCGCCTTGCGATAAATGTCCTCTAGTTGTCCGTTATAAGCGCCTACTACCAAGCATATTACACCTACCGCAACGCCAATCAGCCACAATTTACTCTTCCACCTCTGCAAGTAAGTCATTAATCAATGCCTCCCATGAACTCTTATCCATTGCACCTACTGTATAACCTAATACTTCTCCGTCCTGTTTCACAAAAAAGGTAGTCGGTACTGCCGAAACACCTGCCAACAGATTCTGTGTTAGTGAATCACCATTTAATAAGTGCAGATAATCTGCCTTAGTTTCCTCTATCAGCTCCTTTGCATAATCGATATCCTCCTGCTTTGACTTATCTGTCACATCTGACACGATACCAATCATCTGAAACTGAGCAGAATCATAGGATGTCGCTATCTCACCCAAATCAGGCATTTCCTCCAAGCAAGGGTTACAAAAGGTTCCCCACACATTAATCATCGTAAGCTTAGAATTAGCCAAAATATCACTTGTCACATCTTCTCTATCCACAGACTTTGCTGTAAAGTTCAAATAATATTTTTCTTCCTCCGCAGACTCTTCAGCTACCGATTCTTCCACTATGTCTATAGAATCAAACTTTCCTGAATAAAAATCCTCACTTGACATCTCTTCCTTCGCGCCACAACCGCTTAAAAGCAAGCCCATGAGGGCTACTAATACTATTTTTTTCATTATGCCTTCTCCTTTTGCAAATCAATATTATCTAAATAGCACTCTTATAACGCCATTGTATCACAGCAATTATTTTCCTCAATACTCCAAAAAAAGGATTCATAAAATCTTAATCAAATCCTAAACTCTTACGCCTCCACTAGCTGCAAATCATACAGATTCTTATATAAACCTTCCATGGCAAGCAGCTCCTGGTGTGTTCCCGACTCATGGATACGTCCCTGATGCATAACCATAATCTTATCGGCATGCTGAATCGTAGACAATCTATGGGCAACCATAATGGTAGTTCTACCCTCCATAAGCTTCTCCAAAGCATTGGTAATCAGGCTCTCTGTCTCCGTATCAATATTCGCTGTAGCTTCATCTAGCACCAGAATCGTAGGATTATAAGCCAAAGTTCTGGCAAAGGACAAAAGCTGTCTCTGCCCTGCCGACAGTGTGCTTCCACGCTCTGTTACCGCCGAATCATAGGCATCAGGCATCTTTTCAATAAAAGTATCTGCATTTACGATATGTGCCGCACGCTTCACGTCCTCCAGCGTAATTTCCTCATTTCTAAGAGAAATATTGCTCTTAATATCTCCAGTAAATATGAATACGTCCTGCTGCACCTGACCAATAGCTGCTCTCAGCACATCTGTGTCCACATCCTTAATATTTACGCCATCTATCAGAATCTCGCCCTTCTGCACATCGTAATAGCGTCCGATAAGATTCAAAATCGAAGACTTGCCTGCGCCCGTTGCACCAACAAATGCAACCTTCTGCCCAGGCTCTATGACAAAGCTGATATCCTTTAAAATATAGTCCTCATCCTCGTAGGCAAACCATACATTCTTAAACTCGATTCTACCCTGAATATCCACCTGAACAGTTTTCTTGCTATTCTCCACCTGCGGCTTCTCATCCAAAATGGAGAAAACCTTCTCTGCTGATGCCAAAGAGGACTGCAGGGTACCAAACTGCTCTGCAAGCTCCTGAATCGGCTCAAAGAAAGAACTGATATAAGTAATAAATACAAAGAGTGTTCCAAGAGAAAGTGTTCCCTCCAACACTGATGCACTTCCTGTACCAATGACCAGCACCATGGCAATCACGGAAAGCATGTAAATAGATGGTCTGAAAATGGCAAAGGTCATAACCTCACGCCAGTTTGCACGATACAATTCCTGAGACTTTGTCTCAAACTCCTTGAACTTCTCCTGCTCCCTTACAAATATCTGAATCAGTCGCATGCCTGAAATATGCTCTGACAGGAAGGTATTCAGCTCTGTAATCTTTTCTCTTGTAATCTGGTATGCCTTTCTCGACATATAGCGGAAGAAAAAGGTCAGCACCGTTACAAAAGGCAGTAATGCAAAGGATATGAGCGCCATACGCTTGTTAATTGAAAGCATTACAACCGCATAGCCGATAATCTTTACGATATTCTTAAAAAGCTTTACCAAAATCGTGGTAAACAGCTCATTAATTGCCTCTGTATCATTAGAAACTCTCGTTACCAGCTTACCCACAGGTGTGGTATTAAAGAAATTCAATGACAGGCCATGTATATGAGTAAATACCTCCTCACGCATGGAGAAGATAATCTTCTGCCCCATCTTCTGTAAAAGCCAGGTATCCAGAGCATTTAATACAAAGCCTATTAATAACATGGCTAGATACAAGCCTGCTGCCATAAGGATTCCCTGAAAGCAATCCTGCCTGATAGTATCCAACTCTGCGGCTGTTAAGTCTCCGTATGCTCCCGCAATGGCATCCGCATAAGCGCCATTAATATAGGAATCAATGGCATTACCTATAATAATCGGACGATACAGCTCCACAACAATAATCAGCAGAACCAAAAGAGTAGCTGCAAGCATCGTCCATTTATGTGGTTTTAAATAAGTCAATAAACGTTTCATTACAGCATTTCCTTTCTTGCCTCTAACTGTTGCTTCTCAAACATATCGGCATAGATTCCCTTTCGCGCCATCAGTGACTCGTGATTACCGATTTCCTTTGCCTCGCCATCCTCTAATACCATGATGATGTCTGCATTCTGAATGGTTGAAATACGATGTGCAATCAGAATCGTAGTCTTACCTACACGGTTCTCCTTCAGATTACGCAAAAGCTTCTCCTCTGTATCCGTATCTACCGCCGACAAGGCATCGTCCAATATCAGAATCGGTGCATCCTTCATAATCGCTCTTGCAATAGAGCTTCGCTGCTTCTGTCCTCCCGACAAGGTTACTCCGCGCTCACCAACTACTGTTTCGTAGCCATCAGGAAATGCCACAATATTATCATGAATACAGGCAATTCGGGTCGCCTTGGTAATCTCCTCCATATCCTCATCATCTACACCAAAGGCAATGTTATTTTTCAAGGTATCTGAGAACAGGAAATTATCCTGTGGTACATAGGCAATATTCTCGCGCAAGGTTTTCAGTGGAATCGTATTCATATCACGTCCATCTACCAGAATCATACCAGGCTTTGTATTATATAAATGCAATAACAGATTCACCAGCGTGGTCTTACCATTTCCCGTCTTACCAACAATGGCAAGCGTTGTACCAGTTGGAATGTGCAGGTTAATGTCCTTAAGTGTTGGCTCACTCTGCCCTCTATGTATAAAGGTCAGATGATTCAGGGTAAGCTCCCCTCTGATATGCGTAATCTCCCTGCACTCCTCTGAGTCTGCAATCTCAGGCTCTTCGGCAAACACCTCCTGAATACGCTGGATAGACGCACCTCCCTGTGAAAAGAGATTTATGGCATCACCACACGCCAGCATAGGCCACACAAGCATATTAATATACTGATGAAAAGCCACGAAACGTCCAAGGGTAATCTCGCCATTAAGTGCAAGCCAGCCTCCATATACAAGGGTAATCAGACTTGATAAACCAATAATGACATCCAACAGCGGCATTACAATCGCATGAAGCTTTGCGATAGCAAGATTCTTCTCCATAGTCACTTCATTTGCACGCATAAACTCACGAAGCTCGCTTCTTTCTCTTACGAATGCCTTAATCACACGAACTCCCGAAAAGCTCTCCTGTACAAAATCCGTCAGCTTCGAAACAGCCTCCTGTCTCTCCTTATAACGCTTATGCATGATTTTTCCATAATAAATCTGTCCAAACAGGATAATAAGCATAGGAATAATGGCAAGCAGGGTCAGCTTCACATCTACATACAGCATCATCTGTCCGATAACCATGACGGTCATAATCGTAGCATCAAAAGCAGAAATGACCGCAGGACCTATAGACATTCTGACCGCATTCAAATCACTGGTAAAGCGTGTCATCAAATCTCCTGTCTTATGCTCATTGTAGTACTCTACGCTCATTTTCTCCAAATGGGCAAACATATCATTACGAATCTCTTTCTCGATGGAACGTGCTGCTCCAAATAAAAAGAAACGCCACAAAAAGCGCCCAATCGCCAGTGTTAAACCAAGCAGCAATATGTAAATAAGATGTCTGAATACCTCATTCCAGCCAAAGCTCCCTGCTGTCAAACCATCTGTGATGATTCCTGTCATCTTCGGAATATAGATATTAGCAAAGTCTACGACAAACAGGGTGATAATTCCACCAAGATATTGCCACTTATGCCGTTTTATATATTGCATGATAAATTGAAATGCGTTCATGTCATTATGCTCCTGTCAAATCTCATTTATTGTCAAAAATATATCTTCAATTATAACAAGGAAGAGGCAATAAAAAAAGCGCTTGAAGCGCTTTTTCTACATATTAGTTCTCATTCTTCTTGAATCCGAAGCACATTGGAATGAGGAAGAGTAATAATACGATACCAACGATACCTACTAAGATTCCTGTGAGCATCATACCTTCAAATACCATTACCATGCTCATACCTACACCAAACACAAGAGTTGCTATCAATCCGTAGAGTACCTTGGCTACAGTCTTAATATTAAGCTTTGGAAGCTTCTTACCTGACATCTTCCAGCTAACAATTGCTGTAATCAAAAGGATTACTGCTCCAACACCGCCAAAGCCTACACCTGTGTTAAACATATTCCACTCTGGTAACAGACACATACACATTCCTAATGAGAATAATAAACCTCCGTTAACACCTGCAACTAATGTAACAAAATTCTTCTTTTCCATGATTAAAATCTCCTTTTCTTTTATCTGTTTATATGCGAATTATTGTTTTCGCTTGACTATGGTTAGATTCTAATCTATGGATGTTGATAAGATGTTTGCGAGATGTTTAAGTTTTGTTAAACTCAATTTTTTCTCTCCGCCTCAATCCACTCAGCATCGATTGGTGGATGCTCTTCGCCCTTAGTCAGGTAGATTCTGTCTACTCTGAACTGCGAAGCTCTGGCGCATATCGAGAACAAATGCTCTCCTGCCGTAAGCTCGGTCTCTGTGACTATCATCCACACCCAGTTCTGTTTTGTTCCATAATTAAATAAGCGTCCGCCATTATACATCTGTGCCTGTGGAATCTCTACGTCGTCTATGGCGATTGTACAGCGTCCATTGCTGTCGTCATCATATTTCAGTAAAAGCCATACATTATAGCTGCCGCCACTACAGTTAACTCTGTAATTAATAGATGGTGCCTGTGACATATCATCCCAGAACAAATCATCCTCCGCAACATGCATGGCAATACCTGTTCTGCCATTGGTCTCTGACTGTGTATGCTCCCACAGGATGCCTTCCTTGGATGGTTTGCAAAATGCATACTGTGAATTCTCCAATGCATACTCGGCCCCCCATGCTATCACGCCTTGCTTCTCCGTTATGATGCCCTCACCAAACTTCGCAAACACATTCTTATAACCTTTAGCATCACATGCATACTTTTTCTCGCCAAACCTGTCCTGCTTGCGTGTTTCATTCTTCAGAAACAAACGGTCCTTTGACCAATAAGCCTTATCTGCATAAATCACCTCAGGTAAAGGCACCTTATCACATTGAAACATCTGCAGACACCACTCATCCAAAGTCTCCCTATCAGGATTAAATTCATAGCTTCCTCTGTATGGATTTGGATTAAAGTGTTCATGATAGCTTTCACTTGGTCCTAGGTTTGACTTTGTAAATTCCTCTGTATAAATTACTATCTTTGAAAATGCAATATACTTATCAATACTGTGTACTGTCAGCTCGTGCTTGCCAGCCTTCATTTCAGGAAGCTGTAGATACATCTTCTCCACGTTATTCATTACATTTTGCTTCCAGCTACCACACCATTCATCCCTTGCTTCCGACTCGAGTATCATAATCTCACCGTCGTCAATACTGATACCAATACGCAGTCTTCCCTTTGAATTCAGTGTCGGGAATCTGTAAAGCTCCAGCAAAAAGCTACCCTCTGATACTGTAGAAAACTCATATTCCAACAGTCCGCCATCAGCTTCCATCAGGCTTCCTTCGTATCTTCCTAGATGTTCAAGCTCATTCCAGCAGCTATTCCTTTCAAAATGCTGAGCAAGGATTGATATATATCCATCATTCTCACAGAAAGCATTTGGTGCAGTATAGAGCTTTGACAATATCTGCTTATCTTCCTTCACAATATCGTCCTTTTCAATGACAAGCGCGGGCTTTCCTGCCGGATGCAATGCCATACATGGCGGTCTAAAGCTTTCAGGAGTTAATATCTTATTCCATTTACCTCCACACATAATCTCATTATAATAGTGCAAAAGCTCGCGTTTATGGTCATCCATCCATCTTGAAAGCGCAAGATTTGTATCTGCTGCCTGTGGCAAGCCTGTGTTATACATCAGCGTACTTCTGTCCGCATAATAATAAGATGCGTTTACAAAATATGCTGCATATATTTTCATGGCAAACATCTGGAAAAATGCTTCTCTTTCCTCATCCTTTAAAGCCTTATGAATCGCCGCCGTTCTGTCAAAAAGCTCCTGAAGCTTACTCATTCGCTTTGCGGCTTCATTGCCATATGCAGTCTGAGAAAATACATTTGCCTTCATATGCTCTACTTTTCTGACATTTGCCACCTGAGAGAATCTTTCGTAAATCTCTGCAGCCTCCTTGCCATAGCCGCCACTGAAATTACGATTCACGAAATTAGCAATATAATCTGATACCTTAGAAGTTTTCACTTCATTTCGATTAATTTCCCATGCATAGGTAATAAAAAATTCGATATCAATTTCCAAAGGTTTAATTGCGCCTACGTTAAGAACCCACATTCTCTGAATGCCGTTTTCATAAGCTTTTTTCAGCTCGTTCTTCATATGCGCCAAAGGTGTAGAGTTAAAGAAAAGGTAGCTCATACCTGGGTGCGCCCAGTAGGAAGCATGATAATATAAGCCATGTCCGCCCTTTCGCTTCTGCTCTTCCTTGCTTGGGTATCTTCTCATATATCCAAAATTATCATTCGCCCATATCAAGGTTACATCCTCAGGAACCTTTAGCCCTGCATCATACAAAAGCATAACCTCTTTATATGGAACAAAAGCCTGTAGCTGGTCTCTCCTGCCTGTATTCTCATAAAGTAACTCTCTTTGGTCTGCGATAACCTTCTCTAAGAGCTTAATCTTTTCCTGCTTCAGCTCCTCCTCCGAAAGGTTCTTCTCCGATAACGCACGAGTCACAAAGCCGCTGTCATGAATCCCACGCATACCGACTGTATAGCAGACTTCGTAATCCCTGTTCTGCTGAATACTTTCCGTCCAGTATTCCTTCACAATTTCACGATTACGTCCCTTTATCGAATAATCGTATTCCACGCCCTCATAGCCTTTGCTCTGTACCCAAGGCTTCCATTCATTTTGATTACTTCTAAGCAGCATATCGCAGTGAGAGGTTCCTACCACCATTCCCATCTCATGAGCCATTCTGCCGTTTTCCTTATCCATATTGAATGCGTTAACATGCATAGCAGGCCAGATGTAATTTGCCTTTAGTCTTAATAAAAATTCAAAAATCTTCTCGTAGGTTTTAGGACCTATGGTCGCTTCCTTCATGTATTCAATTGCCCATGCTTCCAGCTCTTCTTCATCATTAATGAAAATACCTCTGTACTGTACGGACGGATAATCTACCTTTGAATAACCATCAGCCAAAGAAATCGAATTTCTCTTTTTCACTGGAACATCTGCAAACCAGTACCACGGTGAAACGCCCCACATATTACTCAGCTCGTAAATGCCATAAATAGTTCCGCGTCTGTCAGAACCTGTTATGTATAGTTTTCCCTCTGACACCTTGAGCGAATATGCCTCCCAGCGCAGCTTATCCTGCAAATCCAGTAACTCTCTGTGCGCTTCCTTATCACACTCTTGTACTGTCTCCACGATTATGCTTGCTCGAGACTTGTCCTGTGTCAGACAAACCTTAGCACCACAAATTTTCTCAATATCCTTGCAAAAATTATTTACTGCAATGCGAACGGCACTATCCTCTGCTGATGCTAAATACACTTTTATTTCCCCATTGCTTTCTATTACAAAGTTTTTCATACACACCCTTACCTTTCCATATGCTTCCTTATCTCTTCCATTCGTTTATACATGTCAGGATGATTCTCTCTGATATGCTCCTGAATTTCTTCTCTATGCTCTTTTAAAAGCTCCAAAGCTTCAGGACTTAATCGTGAAATCTTCTTTTCAATCTGTTTTCTTCTCTTCTCGATGCTTTCTTCGATTTCTTCAATCTCTTCAACATCTGCATACCCCTGCTCCTCCAGCTCTGTTAAATGCATCTCCAGACGCTCAAGAAGCTCATCCTCATCAAATAATCCGATACGACCTTCAAAGACATCTTCTTCCACTTCCTCGATTGCTTCCACGCTGTGATTCTCTGTATGAACAAGCTTTTCAGCCATTTCAAGTGCAAGTTGCTCCATCTTTGCCTCTGCACCCTCGCCAAATGCCCATTCAAACTCTGCAAGTCGCTCATTTTCCTCTATGTAAGGATGCTCCTCATCCTTAGAAACACCCTCCAATGGATATGGCTTCTCAACGCCTGCTGCTCGAAGTGCAAGTGATATTGTACGGCGTACCACACCTTCATCTATCAGACTTCCCGCACCATAAGCACGAAGCTGGTCATTTACAGAGTCCACATGCTCTGTCATATAAAAATGAATTCCCTGATTTCTAAGATTACGATTCAAAATCACTAATCTGTCTGCCGCCGTAATATCAATATTACCGATTCCTCTGGCATCCACAATAATCTGCTTTGTATCCTTCTTTATCGCAGACTCAATATCCTGTTGGAAGGTATTGATATTGGCAAAGAAAAGATTGCCGCTAAAACGATAGATAACCGTATGCTCTATCGGCTTCGCATCACGGTGTCTTTTCAGGGTATACATCCCCTCATGCCCTGGAATCACACCGATAAATGACTTCGGTGGAATCACGGCACGAATGATGACTGCAATAAAAGACAGAATGACACCTAGAATAACGCCATAAATCGTCCCTAAAAGCAACACTCCCATAAAAGCTGCAAGGAAAATAAAAAACTCCTGCTTATCAGACTGCCACATCTTCTTTACAATTTTAAATTCGATAATACCTATCAGTGCCGCGATAACGATTCCTGTAAGTACAGGTACAGGAAGATACGCAAGCAAATCCGTTCCAAACAGCAACACGACTACCATGGTAACACTTGCAGCCACTGACATAACCTGCGATTTCGCACCATACTGGTCTGCAATACCTGCTCTTGATACACTGCCGTTAATCGGACAACAGCCAACCGCTGCGCCTGCCAGATTTCCTGCTGCATATGCCAGAATTTCTCTATTGTTATTAATCTTATAATTGTATTTCAACGCATAATTACTGGTTGCAAGTAAGGTCTGTGCTACGATAACAAGTGCAATCGTAAAGGATAGCACAATAATATCCTTTCCATACTCTCCCATAAGCGAAAAGTTTGGAAGCACAAGCTTAGGAAAACCTCCCTCTACCGTTGGCAGAAGCGCAACACCATATTGGTCTATCTGAAAGAAATAAGTAAGTCCTGCCCCAACCGCCATAAGCACAACTGACATAGGAAACTTCGGAATATATTTCTTCGCTACTAAAATGATAATCACAGTTCCAAAGCCCAGAATCGCAGATAAAGGGTTAAAATACGCAAACTGCTCCACAATATGTACAACCAGAGTTACCAGCTCACCTGTCCCCGCACTGCCTCCGAAAAGCTTTGACACCTGCATCAGGATAATCGTACAACCAATACCTGAAATAAAGCCTCCCATAACCGCGGTGGAGATATAATTTACCAGCTTTCCTGCCTTAATAAAGTAGAAAATAACCAACCAGACTGCTGTAATCAAGGTAATCAATGGCACCAGTTCCATGGCTTCCTGCGTACCTGCCGTAATACCAAAGCCCGCCAAAGCTCCACCCACCAGTGCGGCAGGAGTTGCATCCACACCGAATACAAATTGCGGCGAAGTTGTAAATAAGCTATATATCAAAATAGGAAATATCGAACCATATAATCCATACACCACAGGTAAGCCTGCAACCTGCGCATATCCCATCGAAATCGGAATTGACACAAGCGCAACAATAATTCCTGATAAAATATCCTTCAACAAATTGTCTTTTCTGAATTGCTTCATTCACATACTCCTTTTACATTCAGTTGTCTTTACCGCTTCTTTACCACTTATTGTAAACTAAATTGTAATGTTATTTCAATACTATGCTACGAATTTATATGCAATTCATACCGTAACTCTCTTACTTTAGAATCTGTCACATAGTTCAGAATAAAGAATGTGCAAAGCACATTCTCGCGCCGCAAAAGCGTCGCATTTATGCGACATATACCTTGCTTTTGCGTGTGCATTATTTTTTATACTTTATAGGAATTTCCTATAAAGTATAAAAGGCTATGAATCCTCTGACATCACGTCATAATTCATAGCCTTCCTTTATTTTATCATCAGCGACATTTTAATTCGCCGTAATTTCTCCCGAATCAGAACCTACAGTAAGAGTATAAGTCTCACCCTTTACAATCTCAGGACTGCTATATATCAGGATTGCATAGGACATATCAGGTGTATGTGTTACTACTGTATTGCCCTCCGCATCCTTCAACGTAAGTTCTGTGCCTGCCTGCTGGTTACCAACGCTGACTGCCACAACACCCTGCTCGGAATCGCTAAAGGTCTGCGCCATCTGGTAGGCACCTGTTCCAATAAAGGTTCCTCCTGTAATAACTCCACTGATATCATAATCAAGTGTTGCCGTATCACCTGTGGTTGGTCCACATACCACTGTGTAACCGCCTGAAATCTCCAAAGTTCCATTGGCATCTAAGCCATCTCCTGAAGAAGTAATGAAAAGATTGCCACCTGATATCGTAATACTTCCGTTAGAAGATGAACTTCCTCCAAATCTATCATTCCCGCGAGGTCCGCCATAGCCGCTCTGGTCTGTACCACCTGCCGCATTAATTCCATCATCACTTGCAACTAACGAAATCTCACCGCCTGATACCACAATATGAAGTCCCTCTAAGCCTTCGTAGCTTTGAGAAATATTGATATTACCATCTGTTACAGTAAGTATCTCATCTGCATGTAATGCATCATCACCTGCTGCAATTTCAAAGGTTCCACCATTAATTGTTACCGACATATTGGAATGAATACTGTCATCAGCAGAATCAATCGTAATATTACCACCTGTAATCGTCAGATTACCTGCTGCCTTTAAGCCCTTAATACTGGTGCTGTCATCCTCTGTATCTGTTGAGGTATCTGATTGTGAATCCTGTTCCCACATACCTCTGCCGCCATGACCGCCACCTGGACGACCACCGCCCATGCCGCCTCCCATAAAGCCCCATGAGTCAGAAGTCTTCTGTTCGGAATTGACACTTCCGCCGCCACTTACAATATAGTAGTTACCGCCTGTAATCAGCATATACGCACCTGCACTCATGCCGTCACCCTGCGCATCAATGGTAAATGTTCCACCTTCCGCATATACAAAGCCCAATTCTTCATCATCAGAGTTCTCTACATGAATGCCGTCCTTACCCGATGTAATCGTCACTGCTGCGTCGGTCACTCTTACACTGTCATTTACATCCATACCATGAGAAGCCGCGTCTATCGTATAAGTACCGCTTGTAAATACCAAATCATCCTTACATACAATACCATGTCCTGCAGGCGAAGTAATCGTAAGACTGCCCGAACCATTTAAGGTTAAATCCTGCTTAGAAAACAGTGTACCGTCTATATTATTATCATCAATTGCTTCAAAGCTTCCACCATTAGAAAGGGAATTCGTACTGCCCTCTGCCAATGTAATAAATACCTTATCTGCCTCTAAAATATAAATTGGCGCAGAGCTTTCACTGTGGATAGACGCATTATCCAAAACAAGCTGCAGCTTATCAGAATCATCCGCCTCTACGATAAGCATACCATTATCCAGACTTCCGCTTACCATATAAGTTCCTTCATCCTTAATCGTAACCGTACTTCCGTTAATCTCTACCGCATCCGAAGTACAGGTCGCAGAATCGCCTGTCAGCGTAATAACCGCACTCTTACTCTCATCATATTCTGTCTTATAATCTCTATCAGAAAACATATCTGAGGTATCTACCTGTGTATTAGAATCTGTCTGTACACCACTATTCTCTGTATCCTTGGTGTTTTCCACACTCTGCTCTACTTTATCAGTTGTATTCTCTGTGTCTGTCTTACTGCCGCAGCCTGTCATTACTAACGTAAGACTTAACAATAAAATCGGTAAGGTTCTTCTTTTCATATTTCGAATACTCCTCTCCATCCTATAACTCTGCAACCGTTGTCTCCTGCTTGGAAATAGAGATTTCCAGATTACCATTTCTGCAACGAAGCTTATCAATCATTTCCTTTTCTCTTGCTATATCACGCAATGTAATATCATAGGTAAGTCTGAACATACTACCCATATTGGTAGTCTTTACTCTGACTAATTCACATGCTGCCGTATATTCCTTAAGGATATCCTCAAATACCTCTGAATAGTCCAAATCCTCTGGAATCGTAATATTCAAGGTCTTATACAACACTGCGTTCTTCTTTGTGCCAAAGTCCATCATATTATATAATACACTAAAAATGCACATAATAACAGTGAACAGGAATGCAAATCCCAAATATCCCATACCTGCAATCAAGCCTGCACCCATAGCAAGGAAAAGCATGGTAATCTCCTTGGCCGTTCCAGGTACGGAACGAAAACGAACTAAACTAAATGCACCCGCAACTGCAACACCTGCGCCGACATTTCCATTTACCATCATGATTACTACACATACTACTGCTGGTAACAATGCAAGCGTAACCAAAAAGCTCTTAGTATAACGCGAACGATACATATGTGCAATCGCAAGAATCATACCGATTACCAACGAACCTCCCACACAAAGCAGGAAATCTGTCACCGAAATCACGCTACTCATATCTGTATCAAATAAACCTCTAAATAATGTATCAAGCATAAGCCATTGCCTCCTTTAGCTTTGGAAAAATTATATTTTTATATGCGGTTCCATACTTGGAAAATGAAGTCTTGTAAATATGCTCCTTGGATAGCACCTCTGTCATCCACAGAGGAATGCCTCCTGAACACTTAATCTCCATTAGAACCATTCCATCCTCTAATATTGGTGTACCACCAATCTCTGCATCCAAGGACAAATCCTCCTGTCTGCAAAGAATGTTATCATCAAAGGTAACTCTGAAATCATCGCCGCCAAGCGAATAATATGCTTCTCTCTCATAGGAAAGAAATACCTGCGGCTTCAAGTCTTTATAATATGTAAGGAAATAATCAATTTCCTCAGATATCTGTGTTTTCTCTTCTATGTTATCATCTCCTGCCACCCACGAAAATGCCTTTGCCTGTGACATGGATAAACGCCTTTTATAAACCACCGATTTGTACTTTTTCTTAAGCTCTACAAAAACAGGACTATCCGCATTGGTCTTCGTGTAGCTTCGTATCCTTAGCTTTTCCTTATATGCAGGCTTCTCTATGGAGCGGCGAATCAGCCGATAATTATCTGTATCGAAATATATATTTCGAATTGTAGTTCTGCCATACTGGTCTAATGCCATATGTGCCGACATTGCTTCCACAATCTTCTGTTTCTGCTCTCGCGTCAGCATATACTTCAATTCATACCGCTTAAATACTGACTGATAAGACATAGGTACTGTCTCCTTTCTTCATTTCGAAGTTAGTATAACAGATTTATCCATTTTGTACATAGAAGTCACAAAATCTACACATTCTACTCACAGATTGCACACACACCACTTGCGCCAAAAAGGCAACAGGTTTCATATTACCTGTTGCCTTCTAAAATTAATCCAACTTAAATTTATTTACTTCCTGATTCAGCTTCTTGGCAATCATACGATTTTCTGCAGCTTCCTTCTCGATATCATTTACCGCACTTTCAATCTCTGCAGCTATACCTGTAACGCTTTCAACACCCTTCGTATTTTCATCCAAAGCAATGTTTACTGCCGAAATAGCTTCTTTGATTTCATCAATACTTTCTCTAAGTCGTTCACTTGCTGATGCAAACTCCAACAAAATATTTCCTGTCTCTGCCACATCATCTCTATAATGTTCACTTGTTTCCTGAAGCTTATCATAGCCTGTCAAAGCAATCTCATCCATAAAGTCAATCATGCCTTCTGCTTCCTTCGCCAAAGCATTTACTACCTGAATAACATGCGCGCTGACCTCACGAATCTTGGCTGCCGCCTCCGCTGAGTCTGTAGCCAGCTTTCCAATTTCATCTGCAACTACCGCAAAACCTTTTCCTGCTTCTCCTGCTCTTGCCGCTTCAATAGAAGCATTTAATGCCAGAAGATTGGTCTGACTTGTAATTCCGATAATATTATCTGTAAGAATATTAATCTGCTTAACTGCCTTTGATTCCTGTACCTTTTGATGAATGGACTCTCTTAGCTGGTCTGTCCTCTTAGCGGCTTCATTTCTTGTATTCACTGCCTCGCCATAAATCTCATTGGCTTTTCTCATGATTTCATCTGAAGACTCGCTTCCTGCTACTGCTTTATCTGCGATATCTGTAATATAACCGTGAATATGCTCTACTGCCTCATTAATGTTCGTAATTGATGCACTGGTTTCCTGCATCGCTGCACTCATTTCCTGCATTGTCGCCGAAACATCTGTAACACGCACTGAAGTATCAGACAGATACTTTGCTACCTTTTTAGAAGAAGCTCTTAATATATCAGAATTATCCGAAACATTCATCATAACGCCACGAATATGCTCTAGCAACGCATTGATATTATTCGCAATCATCTCAAGCTCGTCACCCGATTTAACAATCACCTGCTTTGTCAAATCTCCCTCGCTATG
>JAFUKJ010000097.1 GCA_017467805.1 Lachnospiraceae bacterium | reverse complement strand
CCATGAAAAATATTCATCATTCCATTGTATAAATCATAACCATCTGCATACGGTGCCATTAACATCAGACCTGACACATCCCTTTCAGATGCCAGATAATTAGCAACTCCTGTTCCAAGACTATAGCCTAACACCAGAATCTCCGTAACCTCTTCTCTGTTAATCAGATAATCATATACCTCCAAAGCATACTGGCGAAGCTGGTCATCCGAGATGGTTCCCTCACTTTTTCCATAGCTTGGATAATCTACACAGGCAAAGTGACACCCTTCAAAGCATGCAAGTCTTTCTGGGGTCGATATCAAATCATTAACCGTCTTGGATGCATTTCCTCCATTTCCACTAAAATACAATACCAACGGAGCAGGACTTGTTGTTTGATGTAAGAACCAACCGCGTAATACGCCATTCTCTGTCTTAATCGCAAGCTCCTCAGCCTGTTCATGCTCTGTCAATGACGCATAAGCGTTTTCATCAAAGTTAGGGTAAAACAAAAACTTAGGTGCTGCTGTCAGTACAGTCACTGAAAAAAATACAACAACCGCCGCCAAAACAAATACTAAATTTGCAATGAAGCGTACCTTATGTGTCTTATTTGCTGTCACGATTCCAAGAATGAATCGCAAAGCAAAAGTGATAGCCGCAGTAATCAGAATTGCAACTGCAACACTTCTCATAGATTCTTTTACCAGAAACCATATCGATGTAATTAATACACCTGCTATCAAGCCTACATATAAGTGTTTCTTCATTCCCTTTAACCACTGAGGCGGTTCATAAGAGAATCTTCGATTTTCCACCTTTGCTACTTCAGTCTTAACCTCATCCACATCAATAATATCATTTTTATTTCCCATCTTCTGTAATCCCTTCCCCCTGCAATCTGCAAACACTAGGTTACATTACAATCTTGCAATCAGATTCGCTACAAGCTTAGCTGAATGCGCTGCTGCCGCACGCTCAAATCCAGGGTAATCCATATATGCACTTCCATCCGCCTTATCCGAAATCGCGCGAATCACAACATATGGAACCTCATTCAAAAATGCCACGTGCGCTACTGCTGCACCCTCCATCTCTGTACAAGACCCCTGAAAATGCTTAATCAATTTATCCTTTACTGCATTGTCGCTGATAAACTGGTCTCCACTTAACACTCTTCCTTCATATACGGCAATATCAGGATTTACCTCTTTACATACAGCAATTGCCTTATCTGCAAGCTCCTTATCTGCCTTGAAAAATGACTCTGCCATCTGTGGAATAATACCAGGCTCATAGCCCAATGCACTAACATCCATATCATGCTCACAAGCGTCTGTAGACACCACAATATCTCCAATGTTAATCTCTGCACGAAGAGAACCTGCAACACCTGTATTGATTACTGCATCTACTCCAAATGTATCAATCAGAATCTGTGTACAGATACCTGCATTTACCTTACCAATACCGCTCTGTACGATTACAACATCCTTACCCTTAAGCTTACCTTCGTAAAACTTCATGGCAGCCTTCTCAATAATCTTAATATCCTCGAGCTGTGACTTTAACTCTGATACCTCTAACTCCATTGCTCCAATAATACCGATTTTGTTCATCTTCATTCCCTAACCTTTCTCTTATTCAGGATATACCAGTCTGTCTTCTTTAATTCCGTAAAGTACATTGTCTAAATATCTCTTGGCAAGATAATTTGCCATCCCAAGATTCATATCCAGATAGTTACCACAGTCCTTTGCACTTGCACCTGGAACTTCATCCTTAAAATCACGGATAAACTCATACATCTCTATCATCAATGGAACAATATCCTTTGACTCATAGTCACCTGCAAGTAATAAATAAAAGCCTGTCCTGCATCCCATTGGTCCAAAATAAATGGTCTTCTCGCCATATTCCTTATGATTTCTAAGGAAGGTAGCTGCCAAATGCTCTATCGTATGCATCTCAGCTGTATTCATAACAGGCTCTTCATTCGGAGAAGTCATTCTCAAATCGAAAGTCGTAATTGTATGCTCTCCTACCTTATCCTTTCTGGATACATATACGCCTGGCTGTAATTTTATATGGTCAATTGTAAAGCTTGCTATCTTTTCCATATTGGTCTCCTTTATAATAATGTGTTCTATTTCTATTCTATCTTAAAGTGACAATTAAAACTACCTCAAAATCTATTTATTAGCGAAATTATTCACAAACTCCGTTCCAAGCCTTTACAGAGCAAGGTGTCTCTAAAGTAATCTCGTTACCTTCTACAGTGGTTACCTTACCTCCTGCTTCCTTTACAATCAAAGCACCTGCAGCGTAATCCCATGGACTTAATCGAAGCTCAAAGAAAAGCTCTGCCCGTCCTGCTGCAATCGTACATAAATCAATTGCTGCCGAACCGCTTCTTCTTACATCCAATGCCTTCTGAAAGTATTCATACGCAAGCTCAAAGGAGGAACGATTTAGCTCGTGATAATAAGGTGCCGTTCCAAAAAGTACAATGCCGTTGCTAAGCGGCTCCTTTGATACATGAATCTGCTTTCCATTCAGATAAGCTCCCTGTCCTTTAATCGCAGTAAACATTTCGTTCAAATATGGCTGATATACCACACCCATGTACTGCTCTCCATCTTTTGTCAATCCGACTGAAATAGCACTGGTGTGATAGTCCTTGATAAAATTAGTTGTTCCATCAATCGGATCCACGATAAATGCATATCCCTTTTCAATCGAAGCATGAATATCCTCTTCCTCACCCACAAAGGTTGCCTCAGGAAGGATTTTTAACAGCTTCTCCTGCAATACCTCCTGCACCTTTTTATCGTAAGTCGTTACAAAATTCGCCTCTCCTGCCTTGGCATCTACCATACAGGCTGTTCTGTCTGCATTTAATATAATCTCTCCACAGCTTCTAACACATTCCTCAATCTGTTTTAATATAATCTGCTCGTTCATTTTTATTCCTTTCCCATATGCAGAAAAAGAAGACCTAATAGTCTTCTTCCTCCACCTTTTCTTCAATATCATTTACAGGCTTCTCTAAGCCTTCAATTACAATACCATTCTTCTCAGCATAATCCCACAATGCTGCATGTATCGCTTCCTCTGCAAGCAATGAGCAGTGAACCTTTACAGGTGGAAGTCCGTCAAGTGCTTCCATAACTGCCTTATTGGTAACCTCAAGCGCTTCCTGTACTGTCTTGCCCTTTACAAGCTCTGTTGCCATACTGCTGGTAGCCACCGCTGCACCACAGCCAAAGGTCTTAAACTTTGCTTCCTGAATAACGCCATTATCATCAATATCAAGATAAATTCTCATGATATCTCCACACTTCGCATTACCAACTGTACCTACACCGCTGGCATTCTCTATCTCTCCAACATTTCTTGGATTCGTAAAATGGTCCATAACTTTCTCTGTATACATAGCTTTCCTCCTAGTCACAACATCTGTGACACTCTATTTCAGTGATAACTCACTTAGTTCTTCTGTTTCTTAATAAAATCCTCATAAAGCGGCGACATCGCGCGTAATCTTTCAATGATTACCTTTAACTCATCCACTGTCGTATCAATATCTTCCTTAGTAGTCTCCTCAGACATGGTAAGTCTTAAAGAACCATGTGCAATCTCATGAGGCAGACCAATTGCAAGCAATACATGAGAAGGGTCTAATGAGCCTGAAGTACATGCCGAACCAGATGATGCGCAAATACCCTTCTGGTCTAACATGATTAACATTGACTCACCCTCAATAAACTTAAAGCAGAAATGAGCATTTCCTGGAAGTCTCTTCACAGGGTCACCATTTAATCTGCTGTAAGGAATCTCTGTTAACACTCTGTTAATCAGATAATCTCTTAACTCGATTTCCTTCTTCACATTCTCCTGCATACGCTCTCCCGCGATACGAATTGCCTCGCCGAAGCCTACAATACCTGGAGTATTCAAGGTACCTGCACGTCTCGAACGCTCCTGCGCTCCGCCATGCACAAATGAACCAACCTTGATTCCCTTTCTAATATACATCAAACCAATTCCCTTTGGTGCATGCAGCTTATGACCACTTGCACTTAAGAAATCAATATTCATCTCATCTACATTTAACGGAATATGTCCATATGCCTGTACTGCATCTGTATGGAACAATACACCATGCTCCTTCGCAAGAGCACCTATCTCAGCTAACGGCTGAATCGTTCCAATCTCGTTATTCGCAGCCATTACCGTGATTAAAATAGTATCAGGTCTGATAGCTGCCTTCAAATCATCAAGCTTTACGAGTCCCATCTCATCTACATCAAGATAGGTCACCTCATAACCCTGTTTCTCCATATACTGACAGGTGTGCAGTATCGCATGATGCTCAATCTTTGTTGTAATAATATGCTTACCCTTATTCTTATAAGTCTCACAAACAGTCTTAATTACCCAGTTATCAGACTCACTTCCGCCTGCTGTAAAATAAATCTCATTAGCATTCGCACCGATTAACTTCGCTGCCTGCTCTCTTGCCTCATTCACAGCCTTCATACTCTTACCTGCAAAGCTGTAAATCGCAGACGGATTTGCATACTGCTCACAGAAATAAGGCTTCATTGCCTCAAATACTTCCTCGCTTACCTTAGTGGTAGCGGCATTATCAAGATATATCATAATGTTCTCCATTCCTGCTGCCATCTATATAGAATAGTTATGCGCAGCCTTTTTTTCTCGCTCTATCTCCAGTAAATCTGCTAATGTCATATCATCAATAACATTGTTTACTGCTTCATAAATCTTCTGCCAAACAACAACAGAAGCACATTGATAGCTTCTATCACAAGCAACACCTGATGGCGACAGGCAATCTACAGGTGCCAGATTACCCTCTGTTAATCGAAGTATCATACCAACTGTATAAGCTGCTGGCGGATTCACCAGCTGATAACCACCCTGTGCGCCTCTGGTACTTCTGACGTAACCTGCCTTATTCAAAACT
>JAFUKJ010000096.1 GCA_017467805.1 Lachnospiraceae bacterium | reverse complement strand
TCTCGGTCTCTGCTACTGTCTCGCTCTCGGTTTCCGTTTCAGTCTCGGTTTCTGTCTCAGTCTCTGCCACTATCTCGGTCTCTGCTACTGTCTCGCTCTCGGTTTCCGTCTCGCTCTCGGTTTCCGTCTCGCTCTCTCCTTCTTCCGCCATAGGCATCGGAATATTTTCTAACGCCTCTACTTCGCCACATTCCGTAGCACTTTCATCTGTGGCAGATTCTTCAATCCCAATATCAGATGCATCTATTACTTCTGTTACATCCGATGTCTCTTCTGCCCAGGCAGTTACTGTCTGACCAGCTAATAACGTTGCAATGGTGAGTATTGCAATCCATTTACTGTGTCTTTTCTTCATAACATCTTCACTCCTTTTTGTTGATTGATATTACATACACTTGTATTATATGCTACAAACTGTGGCATTGTCAACTTAATTGTCGCTACAATTAATATACATCTATTGTATTAACAGTTATTTTATGTAAATCATTTTATTTTGCTATAATTACAAAAAGGAATACCTTTTTATCGGTATCCCTCTTTGCATATATCACCATTATTCACACACACTAATTAAATCCTGCGCGGCAGTATAACCTGCTGCCAATGCTTTCTTCGCCCATTCCAGAGCCAAATCAACATCCTTCTCCACTGCAAAACCGTAGTAGTAATAACTTGCTACATTATACATCGCTGATGCATTTCCCTCTTGAGCCGCCTTCATAAACCACTCCAATGCAGTTTCATAACTCTGCTCTACTCCTGCACCGCTATGATACATCATACCGATATTATTCATAGCGGAAGTATTCCCTTGAGTGACACTCTTCTCAAAGTACGCCATAGCCTGCGCATCACTCTGTTCAACACCTTCACCCTTGTAGTACAGCATTCCTATTTTGTTCAATGCGGTAGCATACCCTGCATCCGCACTTTTGCGATACCAAATGTATGCCTGCTCGTTATTCTCTTCCACGTAGTAGCCTTCGTCATACATCAATCCTAGATAATAATATGCCTCCATACTGCCTAGCGACTCTGCTTTGGAAAAAATCTCATAGGCTTTCTCATAATCACGAGCAACCCCGTCAGTCCCATAAAGAGCCTTTTTGCCGCCTTCTATCAATACTTCTTCCAAGGCTTTCAGCTTAATCTGATATTTAATTTCCTCCTGTGTCTCTTCTGTCATTTCCTCAGCAACAATCTGTTCTTCCTGATAAGTCAGGCTGCTGCCATAGACCAACAGCGACACGACAATCAAAGAACAAATAGAAATACTTTTTCGTTTCTTTTTCATACATACTACCTTATTAATTCTGCTTCATTCGCTTCACATATTCTGCTGCTGGCATTGGCCTAGCAAAATAATATCCCTGAATAACCTCACAGCCTCTTTGCTTTAAGTACAAATACTGATTCTCTGTTTCAACACCCTCCGCTACAACAGGAAGCTCGAGCATCTTCGCAAGGTCCAGTACACAACAGATAATACTGCTGCCTTTTTCATCGTTATAATCATCAATAAAGCTCTTATCCAGCTTAATCTCATCTATTGGCACTGACTTAAGCATCATAAGGGACGAATATCCCGTACCAAAGTCATCCATCAAGATTCTGAATCCATAACCTCTTAGCTTCTCCAGAGTATTTCTGAATAAATCCAAATCCTCAAAGAGCGCACTTTCCGTTATTTCCAGCTCTATCATATCATTTGTTAGCCCCATATTCTGAATCGCCTGCTGATAGTCCTCCACGAAATTTCTATCATACATCAGCTGTCTGGACACATTAACCGATATTGGTACAGGCTGTATTCCTTCATCCACAAAATGCTTTTGGATACGGCATACCATCGCAAACATCTCTCTGTCCAGATGACGGATAAAACCGTTATTTTCCGCTAGAGGAATAAACTTTCCTGGAGAAATTACCATTCCATCTGAGGTTATCCATCGGATTAACGCCTCTGCTCCGCAGATTTCTCCTGTAAAGGCATTGTACTTTGGCTGAATATATGGCACAAACTCGTGTCTATCCAACGCCAGCTCCATCTCATCCTCCATATGGCGATTCTCATACATCTTATTTCGGAAGCTTTCATCATAATATGCAACATTAGACTCACTGGTTTGTTTGATTGTCTCATGTGCAATTCTTGCTTTTGTTATCATATCCTCAACATTTTCCGTCTTATCCTCGACTACATAGATACCAAGAGACGGACGCAGGATATGCTCCATTGCCCTACTGTCATGTAATGCTTTCGTAAATCGATGTAAGCTTTCCTCCATTTCTTCTGTATCATCATAGAAATACATAACACAGAACTGGTCAGAGCTGTTTCTGCAGAATATACCATTTTCGCCAACACATTTCTCGATAATTCTATAAATCTGGCATATGGTCTTATCACTTTCCTCATTTCCATAAAGGGTTGCAATCAGGTTAAAATTATCAATATCAAGGAAAGCACATACCGCATTATGCTTCTTATCCTTATCCAGGCGCTCCCTGCTATCCATACAGAACTTAGCATAACTGCTGCCGCCTGTAAGTGAATCTACGTATAACGCCTGCTTTAACAGTCGGTTCTTCTCCTTCTGCGAATTACGAATACTTAATACTACAAATATAGCAATAACAGAAACGATTACACAGTAAATTGCCACACTGTACATAACCGTATTCTTAGATGCCTCCGCTATGACCTTTGGAACAACACTTACCACATACCAGTCATTTATATTCAAAGGCATTGTACACGCAAATTTATCTCCGCTCTTATCATATACCTCAAAGAAACATACGGATTGTTTTTCCATATTGTTCTTTATATTTTCTATGGATTCATCATTCTGATGATATACTGCCATATGTTCAAATAAATTTTCTAAACCAACAATCGCATTATGATGATTTGTATTGATTACCACATTTCCATCACTATCAATAATATATGTATAGCTTTCACCCTCATATGCCGTTACAGAAAGAAGCTCCCTAAATATCTCACTATCATATACCGCTGACAGAACGCCTAATATTTCCCCTGTTTCATCACTATAAACAGGCATAGAGTAAATATTGACATCCTTACCATCTGCCTCATCCTGAATTACCGTTGTCAAATGCGCTTCTCCAGAAAGTGCTCTCTCAATGTTCTCAATTCCTTTCAGATTCATTTCAACTCTATCTGTCGAAACTGTACTTCCATCAGGAGTAGTAAAAGAGATTCTCTTCATACCATAGTGTTCTGCTGTAGATATTAAGGTCTGCAAATTAACCCCTGTCGAGGCGCGATAATCATCCTCTACACGAATTGCAAGGCTCTCTAATAAAAGCATGTCATTGACATACTGACGCTCTATCATATCTGCACACAGACTTGCTTCATCGCTAATCGTCTGCTGAATCTGATTGTTCATCTCTTTACTGATAAAGCTGGAAAACAACAATGTCGCAGGCAATACAACAACCAGCATAATATATGAAAAAATGATTAAAATATTTTTCTTTTGTTTCATAGTTCCCATAAAAATATCTCCCATCATCCACTTTTTATTAGAGGAAACGCTAGTCTCCTAATTATTTATTATATATTTAAGTGTTTTATTTTTCAATCAATACAAATAATTGTCTTTAATGTTATATAAAATATGTGTTATAAACTCACTTAGGTGTGTTCACATGATTGAGTAAATCAAAAAACCGCCACGCTTCGCGAGACGGCTTATTGAACGAAAAAGAAGCTCCACTTAAGAGCTTCTTTACTAACATTTTTATTTGTTACTAACAATTATTTTAAGAAATTTAATATATCACGATGGTCATTTAAAAACTCCTCAGTAAATAATACACTGCCATAACCATTTAAGTGGTCTGTATCACTATACCAGCGATAATCCTGCAGGAATCTTTCGTCACCTGTATAATCATAATATTCTAAGTTATACTTCTCACAGATTTCCTGCATATCAGCATAAAACTTATCCATGAAGCTATCACTAAAGCTCTCATAAAAGCAAGGTAATGTAGGCGCTGAGACCAGTACTACCTGTATGTTACGTGCCTGGCACTTTTCTATAATTCTAATAAATGCCTCATACTGCTCTCCATGGCTTTGGTCACCGCTTAACTCCATAAAGACGCTTGCTCTTCTCTGCCCTTCTGCATTCATGGCATCCTCTGCCCATCCACTTAATACCTGTGTTGGCTCTCCTGTAAGCTCTCCTGCCACCTCCTGCTGCAGTTCAAACTCACTCTTAACGTCCTCTTTCTTCATCCAATCATTTACAATCTTCGATACAATATTTTCTCTGTTACCTAATACAGGAATATACTTGTATTGAATTGCATCGACCAGATTCCACTGTTTAATATATTTGCTTGGTAACACCTGATAATATCTCGTAATATTAGTCGGATAAGGCTTCTCATTTGGCTCCTGCTCATATAAGGTTTTAAACATAACCTCTAAGATTACTGTAGTATTCTCATCCATGCGGTCTACATAATAATCAAAAAATGCCTCATCATACACAACCGTCTGCGAACCAAGTGCCATATTTACACCGTTAAACTCTTCATAACCTGACCAATTAAAAGCACTCGCACTATGAGATGCACCAAAGTTCACTACATCAATATGCTCAGGTACTTCCGAGAACTTTTTCATGTCGTTCAAATTCTTATAATAATCTGTATTGATATATAGGACATTCAACCCTAACAGCAATGCCATCAGTATGCTTCCCATAATACATACTCTAACTAAAAACTTCTTCATGCTTCTCTCCTAGAAATCAAAATAGATAAATTCTGCGCTGTTTGCAGGCGCCCATAAGAAAATCAGTGCCACGAAACCAACATATAATATCCATCTAAATCCTAACTTCCATTTACTAATCTCTGCTATTACATCCTTCTTAAGAGATAAATAATCAAATACTCCGAGTAAAATTAACATTCCTGCAATTCGGATTCCTTCTATCCAGCCTATTCCAAGATTTCCAAAAGCACTTGTTAACCACTGTATCGGATTCTCGAACCCACTAAAGCAGAAAAGTAATGTATATGCGGCATCCTTAAAGGACTGCGCACGGAAAAATACCCATAAGATTGATACAATCACAAAATTAATAATTACCTGTATCGCAAATGGCAGCTTCTTCTTAAGCCCCATAAGCTTTGTCGAATCTAATGTTTTCTCTGCTACCTGGGCAGCTCCATGTAAGCCTCCCCATGCCACAAAGGTCAACGCAGCTCCATGCCATAAACCGCTCAGTAAAAATGTAATTAAAAGATTCAAAGAATTACGCAAACGGCTTACTCTGTTTCCTCCTAATGGAATATATACATAATCCTTAAACCATGAAGAAAGTGAAATATGCCATCTACGCCAAAATTCCTTAATCGTGGTAGAGAAATATGGACTTTTAAAATTCTCCATCAGCTCAATTCCAAATAGCTTTGAGGTACCTCTTGCAATATCAGAATATCCTGAAAAATCACAGTAAATCTGAATGGCAAAGAAGAAAATCACAAAGAATCTCGCCCCGCCTGAGAAGAAATGCAAATCTCCATATATCTTGTCCACATACGCGCCTAGCGTATCCGCTACAACAATTTTCTTAAAATATCCCCATGCCATCAGCTTAAGACCATAGCTTGCCTGGTCATAGGAGAAAAACTGTTCCTTGCGAAGCTGTGGTAATAAATTTGCCGTTCTTTCAATTGGTCCTGCTACCAGCTGCGGGAAAAAAGCTACAAATGATGCATACTTTCCAAAATGATGCTCCGCCTCAATATCTCCCCGATATACGTCTATAATGTAGCCGATTGACTGAAATGTATAGAAGGAGATACCAACTGGCAACAATAGCGATAATGTAATCTCTGGTGCTGGCAAGGATGCCCAGTTAAGCACTGTAACCACAAGGTCACCAAAGAAATTAAAATATTTAAAAACAAACAGGATTGCTATACTGACAAAT
>JAFUKJ010000095.1 GCA_017467805.1 Lachnospiraceae bacterium | reverse complement strand
TTTCTGTCGTATTATGGAAGGGACTGTGAAAAAGGGAACTGTGATACGTATGATGGCAACCGGAGCCAAGGAAGAGGTTGTGGAAGTTGGTTATTTTGGTGCCGGACAGTTCATTTCCTGTGAAGAATTAAGTGCCGGAATGGTTGGATATATTACCGCTTCTATTAAGAATGTAAAGGATACAGCAGTGGGTGATACTGTTACAGATGCGAATAACCCATGTGCGAATCCATTGCCTGGTTATAAAAAGGTGCAGTCCATGGTGTATTGTGGATTGTATCCTGCAGATGGTGCAAAGTACCCTGATTTGCGTGATGCTTTAGAGAAGCTTCAGCTTAATGATGCATCGTTATTCTATGAGCCTGAGACCTCTATTGCGTTGGGCTTTGGCTTTAGATGTGGATTCTTAGGCTTGTTACATCTTGAGATTATTCAGGAGAGATTAGAGCGAGAGTATAATCTTGACCTGGTTACAACCGCCCCTGGTGTTATTTACAAGGTGCATAAGACCGATGGCGAGGTTATTGAGTTAACGAATCCGTCTAACCTGCCTGACCCGTCAGAGATTGATTATATGGAGGAGCCGATTGTTACCGCTGAGATTATGGTGACATCTGAGTTTATCGGTTCTATTATGGAGCTTTGTCAGGAGAGACGAGGCAGATATCTTGGTATGGAGTATGTAGAGGGTACGAGAGCACTCTTGAAGTATGAGTTACCGTTAAATGAGATTATCTACGATTTCTTTGATGCGTTGAAGTCACGCTCAAGAGGCTATGCGTCTTTTGATTATGATATTAAGGGCTATGAGCAGTCTGAGCTTGTGAAGCTGGATATTTTGATTAATAAGGAAGAAGTGGATGCACTTTCCTTTATCGTGCATAAGGAGTCTGCTTATGAGCGTGGCAGAAGAATGTGCGAGAGACTTAAGGATGAGATTCCAAGACACTTATTCGAGATTCCAATTCAGGCAGCAGTCGGAGGTAAGGTTATCGCCAGAGAGACTGTTAAGGCGATGCGTAAGGATGTATTGGCTAAGTGTTATGGTGGTGATATTACCCGTAAGAAGAAGCTTTTTGAGAAGCAAAAGGAAGGTAAGAAGAGAATGCGTCAGATTGGTAATGTAGAGATACCACAGAAGGCATTCATGTCAGTACTGAAATTGGATGAAGGCAAATAATTGCCGCATAAGCGGGCGCAAATAGTTGGCATATAAGCGGATGCCAACTATTACAAGAATGCTTGCGTATTCTTGGAGGAATTGAAATAGTAGAGAAATGGAGGGATGTGTATGAAGGCGCTGGGCGTGTATATTCACATCCCTTTTTGTGTGCAAAAATGCAGGTACTGTGATTTCTTATCGGCACCTTCGACAGAGGAGGCGAGAGCGGAGTACCTTGAGGCACTCAAAAGGGAAATGATAAATGAAGCATCTGCCTATGAGGAGTATGAGGTAAAGACTGTGTTCTTCGGAGGCGGAACGCCCTCTATCTTAGAGGCAGAGCAGATAAGAGAGTGCATGGAGGTATTGCAAAGTCACTACAGACTGGCTGCTGACGCGGAGATTAGTATGGAGATGAATCCAGGGACGGCATCGTTAGAGAAGCTGCAAGTGATGAGAGCATCAGGTATTAATCGTTTGAGTATTGGCTTACAGTCCACAGTAGATGAGGAGCTTAGGATGCTTGGACGAATCCATACCTATGCAGACTTTGAGAAGACCTATTATGCGGCAAGAGAGGCTGGCTTTACCAATATTAATGTAGATTTGATGTCTGCCATACCAGGACAAAGTGTGGAGGGCTGGCGTAAGACATTACAGAGAGTCGTAGATTTGGAGCCTGAGCATATATCAGCATATAGTCTGATAATTGAGGAAGGGACACCACTTTATGAGAATATTGAAAGCTATCCTGCAATTCCAAGCGAGGAAGAGGACAGAATTATGTATCAAGACACCAAATCCCTGCTAAAAGAGCATGGATATGAAAGATATGAAATCTCTAATTATGCCAAGTCAGGCTATGAATGTAAGCATAATGTTGTCTACTGGACGAGAGAGAATTATGCAGGCTTTGGATTGGGAGCTTCCTCGATGGTGGAAAATGTTCGTTGGAAGAATACAGATGATATGAAGATTTATTTAGGGCAGCAGGAGCTTAAGGAGGAGGTACATGAGCTTTCTAAGTCGGAATGTATGGAAGAGTTTATGTATCTTGGGCTGCGCATGATGGGCGGTGTGTCCTGTAGGGAGTTTTTGAATACCTTTGGTGTTAGCATGGATGAGATTTATGGAGATGTGCTAAGACACTGGAAGAATATGGGGGTATTGTGGCAGGATGAAGATAATGTGGCATTGACAGATGCAGGAATTGATGTAAGCAATCAGATTTTTGCGGATTTTTTACTGGATGAATAAGGGTGAGGATACTATGGCGAAGATACTTGTAGTGGAGGATAATGAGGATTACAGAGAGTTATTACAGAATTTTTTAGAAAGTGCGGGCTATGAGGTGTTGACAGCAGAGGACGGAGCTAGAGCGGTTGCGCTTGCAGGTGTGGAGTCCTTTGATTTGCTTTTGCTGGATTTGATGCTTCCGAAAATGGATGGTTATGAGGTGTGTGGACATATTAGGCAGAATAGTGATGTGCCAATCATCATGCTTACGGCATTGGACAGTGAGGTGCATCAGATGAAGGGCTACGATTTGCGGATTGATGATTATGTCACGAAGCCTGTATCCATGCCTTTGTTGATGCGAAAGGTGGAGGCGGTGCTTCGAAGAGCAAAGCCTGATGAAGTCCAAGCTTTACAATTTCAGAGTATTGCGTTGGATTTGAGTACGCATACAGTGAGAGTAGCAGGAGAAGAGGTAGAATTTACACTTCGTGAATTTGAAATCCTTCATGAACTTATGAAGAAGCCGGGAGAGGTTGTTACAAGGGTTACATTGGTGAATCGGTTGTGGGGATATGATTTCTATGGCGATACCCGCATTGTGGATACCCATATGAAAAATATCCGTAGGAAATTAGGAGCCTGCGACTGTGTGGAAACTGTTCGCGGTATTGGTTATAAGCTGAGGAAAGAAGCATTATGAAGAAGCTGACACAAAAGACTTTTTTGGTGCTGCTAGGGCTTTCTTTGGCGATTAGTGTTTTGGCGTATATCTGTATTTTGATTTTTTTGCCATATGCCAATCAGAATCGTGCAAAGCAGGAGCTTTGTCTGCAGTCAGAGCAATTAATTTCGGAGCTTAGAGTGGCGACAAAGGTGGAAAGTGAAGAACTGTTTGTTGATTTTATTCGGGAAACAGGGGCAGATTTACGATTGCTGGATGAGGACAGACAGGTGGTAAGTCTGTTCACCTTTGAGAAAACAGAAGCTGAGATATTTGAGGGAGAGGAGCATCCTTTCAGACTTGCGGATTCGGAAGAGGAATATCTTTTAATCATTAGATATAATGAAGCACGCTCGGAGGAGATTGCAGAGGCAATGCTTAGGAGTATTCCGTTTGTTGCTGTGATTACGATTGTGTTGTCCGTGCTTGGTGCGTGGATATTTTCACGTTACACCACCCGCCCGATTCTGCGTATTCAGCACATTGCGCAGAGAATTGCTGATTTGGACTTTAGCTGGTATTGTCCTGATGTGCGGGATGATGAGATTGGAATGCTGTCAAAGAGTATTAATGAGCTGTCGGACAGGCTACATGAGGCTTTGGATGAGCTTTATTTGCGTAACAGTAGCTTGGAAGATGAGATTACGCTAGAGAAGGAGAGAGAGCGTAGAAGAATGCTTTTCTTTTCGGGAGTTTCCCATGAACTGAAGACTCCGATTGCGATTGTTATTGGGCAGCTAGAGGGAATGCAGGCAGAGATTGGCGTGTATAAGGATAGGGAGAAATACTTAGCCAGAAGTGCCGAGATTTTACAGTCACTGAATGCATTTATCAAGGAGGTTTTGCTGGTTTCACATATTGATATGTCAGAGCAAAGGGAGGCGTCAGCTGTTAATCTTTCGATATTGTTACAAGAACTAGCTGGTGAGTATTCCGTTTATGCTGAGGATTCTGCTATAGATGTAACAGAGGACTTGGCAGATGATGTGCATGTGTACGGAGATGAAATGCTTCTTAAAAAGGCGTTAGGAAATATTATCAGCAATGCCGTCACACATTCTGATGTGCAGGGACGTGTAGAGGTAAAGCTGGCTCGTGGGAATGGAACGGTACAGCTTACGGTAACAAATTTTCCTGCACATATTGAAGAGGAGCATTTACCGCATTTGTTTGAGGCTTTTTATCGTGTGAATCAGTCTGCAAAGCATGGAAGTGGACTTGGTCTTTATATTACAAGAATGATTTTGGAAACCTATCATATTTCACATAGGATTGAGAATATTGAGGACGGTGTAAGATTCACCGTAGAGTTTGAGGAAGCGTCTGTTTAGGTGCTTCCTTTTGGTTTATAGGACAAAAAGAAACTCCACATAATCTCCACATAAACTACAGCCTAACTACAGATAAGATGTGTTATAGTAAACCTATGAGAATGGATATCCACAAAAATGGAGGTAAAGATGAAAATAGATGTAAACAATATTACAATGATTTATCCTTCGGGGAAAAAAGCTTTGCAGGATATTTCTGTCAGTGCCGAAAGTCCTGAGTTTATCGGTGTATTGGGACCAAATGGTGCAGGAAAGACAACGCTGATGAAGCTTTTGATTGCGGGTTTGCTGCCTACCAAGGGTGAGATACTTTTAAATGATAAGCCTTTATTGGAACAGGAGAAGCAGTTAAAAGCCCAGCTAGGGTATTTGCCACAGAGCTTTGGGTTATATGATGAACTGACAGTGTGGGAATTCCTTGATTATATGGCTGCATTAAAGGGGCTGAGAGGTAAGAATAGCAAAGCTGCGATTGAAAAGGTGCTGGAATGTACCAATATGGCAGAGCAAAGAAAGGTGAGGATTCGCAATCTTTCGGGCGGACAGCGTCAGCGAGTGGGAATTGCGCAGGCATTGCTTGGAGAGCCGAAGCTTATCATACTGGACGAGCCGACAGTAGGTCTGGACCCTGAGGAGCGTGTGAAGTTTCGTAATATTTTCTCAGAGATGGCGCAGAATAAAATCGTTTTGCTATCTACTCATATTGTGGAGGATGTGCAGGCGGTATGTAACAGAGTGTTTGTCATTTACAATGGTCAGCTCTTGTATGATGGCAGTCCGTCAAAACTGGTGGCAAAGACGACGGGTCATGTAGGTGTGTATTTGTCCAAGCTTGGAGACGATACGCCCGAGGGGTGTCAGATTGTATCAAAGGTAAATGTTTCTGAGGGGATTCAGTGTCGTATTGTAGCAGAGAGTTTACCTGAGTTTGCAACAGCGGTGGCACCTACATTAGAGGATGCATATTTGTATTGCATTCATAAGGAGGGCAGGGAATGAAGCTGATTTCCTTATATCGGGTTGAGTTGAGAAGATTATTGCTTTCTAAGGGCGTGTGGCTGGTTGCGGTATTGTCCTTATGCGCGCCGCTTCTGGGCTATTCCTTATATCCTTCCATATGGATGGAAAGTATGACAGGAGATTATATTGGTAATCCTGTTCTTGCAGGGACGACGGTCGGAGCGGTATTTTGGGCTGTGCTTGCCATGAAGGAAAGTAATCGCGTGTATCGCAATAATACATCGGTGTTAACGGATGCCATTGCGTCGCCTTTGAGTTTATCGACAGCAAGAGTAATCGCAATGATGACAATTTCCATGCTGGTAACCTGTGTCTGCTCAGTGATTTACCTTCCTTATACCATGGTAAAGATGGAGTATTTATTTCAGGCAGACTTTTATTTTGCAAATTTCCTAGTGTTTATGTTGCCTACGTGGTGGATTTCGATTCTATTAGCAGAGAGCTTTTATCAGCTTTCGAGCAGGATGGAGATTGCTGTCATATTGTATATTCTGCTGGTTTGCCTAAGCTTGATGGGTGTGACTTCGTCGGGGTATTTTGAGAAATGGATAAATCCTATGGTGATAGCTTTTTCGGACGGCTTTGTGACTTGGTGGCCTTTGCGAATGGGTCTGTATACTAGAGTGACATGGCTTTGCATTGCGATAGGCGCATGGTGTATTTCTTTATTGGCAATTCGAAAGTATCAAAAGGGCTTGCTTTTGTCTGTTGGAATTGGTTTGAAAAAGGTTAGTGTTCTGGTTGGTGCCATTGTTTTTGTTGTATTAGGTGTATTGCTGTGGGTGAAGCAGCCCTTTATTGACCATGGACCTGATGAGTGGATATTAGAAGATGAAATGGTTTGGAGTTCAGGAACAATTAGTGAGGCGCATTATACCATCGAAACACATCCTAGGACGGGGACGATAACGGCTAAGGCAGAATATGAGGTAAAGAGGCCGTACGATGGAGAGGCAGAGCTTTTACTGAACCCTGGATATGACATTAAGAGTATTACATATGATGGAGAAGAGATTGCGTTTTGGACATCTGATGAGCATGTGGATGGACATCGTGCTACCTATTTTGAGGTGCCGGGCGGTTCGAAGAATGGTGGAAAGCTATTAACAGTAGAATATAGCGGATTTCCTACACTGGCAAAGGTCATGGCATGGTTTTCTGTGCAGGATGTAGTTGACGAAGAGTATATTCTGTTGGGAGGAGAAACGTTATTTCCGATGACAGAATACTATAGCATAGGAAAATCCTTTTTGGAGATTACGATTCCTGATGATTTAACACCATATTTAGACCATGTGCCGATGACAGAGTATCTTGATAATCAGGATGGCACAAGGACCTGGAGTTCGGAATGTAGTGTCTAT
The DNA here is from genome assembly GCA_017467805.1 of Lachnospiraceae bacterium. GTDB lineage: Bacteria > Bacillota > Clostridia > Lachnospirales > Lachnospiraceae > COE1. The sequence goes on along the minus strand of JAFUKJ010000095.1, from coordinate 8,880 downwards.
GTGCGGGATTTTTCAGCCGCTAAGTATGAGATGGCGACATTTATGGCAGGGGATACTGAGGTGAAATTCTCTTATAGTGAGGTATATCATGATGCAGTAGAGGAAATTGGCGCAGTACAGGCTGTGAAGGATGTGCTTGAGTATTGTACAGCACATTATGGGAAATATGACTGGATTGACAAGAATAGTCTGATTCTGTTACAAAAGGGAGCAATCGTAACAGGAGGATATGCTCATAAAGGGGTATCTACATGGTTTGAGTCCGTGCTTTCGCCTAGTACATTGGCAGATGCAGAAAAGGGAGCTAGTGCAACGGATGTATTTATTCATGAGATGGTGCATCAATGGTGGGGCGACCTGGGGCTTCAATGCGAGGATGATGGACTGTGGTCTTGTGAAGGACTCACAGTGTATACGACCTACAGAATCGCCAAGGAGCGTTATGGCGAATTATATGCCAAGCAGTATTATGTGGATCAGTGGCAGGCTGCTGTAGATGCGCAGAATCGCAATTTTTATAACCGGCACCCTGAATATTTTGAACTGTTGCCGGAAACCTATCAGGCAAGGATTCGAATGACAAATGAAGGAACGAATAAGTATATGCGTATGCCTTTGGTGATTCTCAAGGCACAGGAGCTGGTAGGTGGTGAAGATGCAATGGATGAGATATTAAGAGAAATGTATGCATGTAGAAGTCATTATGGATTTAATTATGGATATGAAGCATTTTCTTATGATGATTTCCTGAAATTCTGCGGTTTGACCAAGGAGGAGCTGAATCTTGATTAAAATATTTGGATATGAATTAAAACGAATACTAAAAAGCTGGCTGTTCCTTGCGATGCTGATTGCAAACGGTGTGTTTGCGTGGTTTGTTTTGGCGACAGAGATTGTTATGGGAATTGCCTATACAGCACCATTTTCCGTGTGGAGCTACTGCACATACATAGGAAAGACCATGCTGATTGCGGTGATTACGGTGTTGCTTATGCTTGCGGGCTACTATGGGAAGAAGCAAAAGCAGGTCGAAATCCTAACCTTGGCAACCCCAATTACACCTGCACAGCAGTTGATTCTTCGTACAGCGGTACTTAGCGTATGCTTTTTTCTGCTATACATAGAGGCAGCGGTGCTTGCTGCAGTATTTTATAGCAGCTTATTTCAATATACCAGCTTTGGGGCTTATGTTATGCCTTCTGTTTTGCTGGTTGTTCCTTGCTTTTTGTTCGCGACAGGCTTGGGACATATACTGGGAAGAGTTCATCAGAGCTTGGTATATTTGCTTCTTGCGATTCTGTTTATCGTCGGATTAGGCAGTATTACAAACGCCTTTGATTTGTTTGGTGTTGGATACTTTTCGACTTATCCGCTTACATTGCCAGTGGATAGTAGTGGTGAGGCTTTGTATGTGATGGATGGAGCGTGGGTGGCAGCACGTTTGGTGTATTTGGTTATTGGGGTCCTGCTATTCATAGTTAACGTGAGAATAAAGTATAAGCCGACGAGAGCGTAGAGGTGTGGTTGATAGAAGTAATTATTATTTGTAAAACATACAAGGAATTAAATACCATAAAAAAATAGTTGGAAAGGCACAGACAAGACCGCGGTTTCATAAGATAGAGTAAAAGATTTCCGGGGGCGCGCCTTGAAAACATTTCAACAACCACTATCCGCAGAAGAAGAGACCGGTTATCTGAAGATAATGCATGAGTCGGACAAAGAAGCAGCCAAAGAGGCAAGACAAATCCTGATAGAAAGAAACCTGCGTCTGGTTGCTCATGTGGCAAAGAAATATGCAGGTTCAGGAGAGGATATGGAGGACTTGATATCCATAGGAACGATAGGATTAATCAAAGCCATATCCACCTTTCAGTATGATAAAGGAAGCAAGTTGTCAACTTATGCGGCAAGATGTATTGATAACGAATTGCTCATGATGTTTCGGGCAAGAAAAAAGACTACCAGAGAAATTTCACTGTATGAGCCAATCGGCACGGATAAAGAGGGGAATGAAATCAGCCTTTTGGATGTGTGTATGCAGGAACAGATGGATATTGTAGAGCGAATGGATATGGATGAGAAAACAAAGAAGATCTCGGGTCTGATAGAAGAGAAATTGGATGAGCGTGAAAAGGAAATTGTTTATCTGCGTTATGGTTTAAATGGGAAAAAAGAAATGACACAGTGGGAAATTGGGAAGCTTTTAGGAATTTCAAGAAGCTATGTTTCGCGTATTGAGAAAAAGGCATTACAGAAGCTGAAAAAAGCTTATTTTTTACATTAACTTCACGAGTTTTTACATTTGGGTTGTTTTTTTGAATGGAATGTGGTAAGACCTTTGGGAGAGTCATCGGCAACGATGGCTCTTTTTTCGTCTATTTAATATAGAAGAAACAGGATTAAAACACAAAAGAAAGGATGATGCAAATGTATTGTAAGGTGTTAACAGGTGCGATAAATGGAATTGAAAGCTATATCGCATCCGTGGAGGTGGATGTGTCCACAGGACTGCCAGGCTTTGAAATGGTGGGGCTGTTAGGACATGAGGTTCGTGAGGCAAGGGAGCGTGTAAAGGTGGCGCTTAAGAATACGGGGATACAGATTCCTGCCACAAAGATTACAGTAAGTATTACCCCTGCGGACATGAGAAAGGAGGGGGCGGCATACGACTTGCCCATTGCTGTTGCGGTGTTGATTGCACTGGGGAACATTCCGATGGAATATGTGGAGGACACGGTTATTATAGGAGAGCTTGGCTTAAATGGTGAGATACGTTCCGTTAAGGGCGTTCTGCCTATTGTGAGGAAGGCAAAGGAAGCAGGCTGTAAGCGGTGTATTGTGCCAATCCTGAATTATGCAGAGGCAGCGATTATAGAAGAAATCGATGTCGTTGGTGTTGCGAGCTTGGAGGAAACCATTACATATCTGACACAGACAGAGGAACAGAGAATGAAATGGGAAACCATGGTGGAGAAGCCACAAAATGACGGGAAACAGGAAATGGAGCTTGATTTTGCAGATTTGAATGGTCAGGAGGGAGTAAGACGGGCGGTGGAGATTGCGGCAGCAGGCTTTCATCATATTTTGATGGTAGGTCCTCCAGGCTCTGGAAAGACAATGGTTGCGAAAAGAATTCCAACTATTTTACCTGATTTGACCATGGAGGAAAGCTTGGAGGTGTCTACGATTTACAGTGTGGCAGGCATGCTCCATGGCAGTGGTGGTCTGATGAAGAAGAGACCGTTTCTTGACCCGCATCACACGATTTCTGAACAGGCATTGGCTGGCGGTGGAAGGATTCCAAAGCCTGGCGTGATTTCATTGGCGCATAGAGGTGTATTGTTCTTGGATGAGATGCCTGAGTTTAGAAGGAGCGCATTGGAGATATTGCGTCAGCCTTTGGAGGACAAGCGGGTGCATATTGCGAGAACCTACGGAAGCTTTATTTATCCCGCGGATTTTATGCTAGTGGCGGCAATGAATCCTTGTCCCTGCGGTTATTTCCCAGATAGGAATCGCTGTACCTGTTCTGAAAATGAGGTAAAGCGGTATATGCATAAGATTTCAGGGCCTATTCTGGATAGAATCGACATTGCCATAGAGGCTCCTAAGGTGGATATCAGGCAGTTATCTGCGCAGACGCAGAATGAGAGCAGCGCGCAGATGAAGGAGCGTGTAATGGAGGCAAGAGCGCGTCAGGAGGTTAGATTTAAGGATAGCAGCTATCGCTTTAATTCGGAGCTTAAGGGGGCGGATATTAGAGAATATTGTCCTTTGGAACAGGCGGAGCAGGAGTTTATGGAGCAGGTATTCAATCGGATGAATCTTTCGGCACGTTCTTATCACAAGCTCATTAAGGTAGCACGAACGATTGCGGATTTGGATGGAGCAGACAAGATTACGCAGGCACATCTTGGTGAGGCAGTCTGCTATCGAATGAATGAGGGAGGAAGATAGAATGCAGAATGTGGAAGAAAAGATGTATGCCTGCTGGCTTGACCATGTGCCAGGGCTTTGGAGAACACAGAAGAATGCTCTTTTGAAAATGCTGGGAACGCCATCCGAGATGTATAAATTAAGCGAAAATGAGATAAAACATCTACTAGGGCGGGATAAGGCAGAAATATGGATGAATTTTAAAAAGGAAAATAGTCCGCAGAAGGTGTATGAGGTACTGAAACGTGAAGGATTGTCATATACCTATTACGGAGAGAACGAGTTCCCGAAAAAGCTGATGGAGATTCCAGATGCGCCCTTTTCCATCTATTATAAGGGCAGTCTGCCTGAGGAAAATGCACCTATGGTGGCGATGATTGGCGCAAGAAGATACAGTGAGTATGGAAGATGTATGGCGGAATATTTTGCGGATAGGCTTAGTGGCAATGGCATTGGTATTATCAGCGGCATGGCGATGGGGATTGATGGCATCAGTCAGAGAGCGGCATTACGGGCTGGAGGAAGGTCATACGGTGTGTTAGGAAGCGGTGCAGATGTGATATATCCTAATTCCAACAAAGATTTGTACGATGCATTATGCCTGCAGGGCGGTGTAATATCAGAGTCGGTTCCAGGTACTCAGCCTATCGCCGCGTTGTTTCCACAGAGGAATCGTATTATCAGCGCATTAGCAGATGTGGTACTGGTGGTGGAGGCGCGAGAGAAGAGTGGAACCTCGATTACAGTGGATATGGCATTAGAGCAGGGAAGAGAGGTGTATGTGATTCCAGGGCGTTGTACAGACGCTTTAAGCTATGGATGTAATAAGCTGCTGCGTCAGGGGGCAAATGCGGCAGTTACACCTGAGGATATTTTAGAGGATATGGGCTGGCAGAACAGTGGTGGTGTGAAGCGGCAAAAGAAGATTAAACTGACTGAGGTAGCAGAAAGCATTTGCAAGATTTTAGAGGTAACACCTAAGACACAGGATGAAATTCTGATAGAACTAAGAAAACGAAAGTACACTTATTTGGTTTCGGAGGTATGTCAGGGGTTACTGGAATTGGAAATGAAGGGAATTGCAGAAAGAATTGGCGGACAGTATCATTTATTGTATGTGGTGTAGGAATTTTATGAAATTTGTGTGAAATATTATGGGAAAAGCCTTAAAACGAGGAAAAAAATGAAAATTCACTTGCAACAATATTTTTTTTGGTGTATAGTGATTCACGATTACTGAAAAATTTTAATAATTAAAAAAATAGTAGCAATCAACGAATTTGGTGTTAGGGGTAACTATATGGCAAAGTATTTAGTGATAGTGGAGTCGCCTGCGAAGGTAAAGACGATTAAAAAATTCTTAGGGACAAATTATGAAGTTCTGGCGAGCAACGGACATGTTCGTGATTTGCCTAAGAGCCAGCTTGGATTTTCGGCTGAGAATGATTATGAACCTAAGTATATCACCATAAGAGGAAAAGGTGACATTCTTGCGAAGCTTCGTAAGGAGGTTGCTAAGGCTGAGAAGATATATCTTGCAACTGACCCTGACCGCGAGGGTGAGGCAATTTCATGGCATTTATATATTGCGTTGAAGCTTGAGAATAAGAAGGTTTATCGAATTACCTTTAATGAGATTACCAAGAACGCAGTAAAAGAGTCTTTGAAGAATGCCAGAGAGATTAATAAGGATTTGGTAGATGCCCAGCAGGCAAGACGTATGGTAGACAGAATGGTGGGTTACCGTATTTCGCCTTTGCTTTGGACTAAGATTAAGAGAGGCTTAAGTGCTGGACGAGTACAGTCGGTGGCACTTCGTATTATTTGCGACAGAGAAGCAGAGATTGATGCATTTATCCCTGAGGAGTATTGGACACTTGAGGCAGCTTTTGCGATTCCGCATGAGAAGAAGCCATTGGTAGCGCAGTACTATGGTAAGGCGGATAAGAAAGCGTCTATTGGTTCTGAGGATGAGTTGAAGAAGATTCTTAAGGAGCTTGAGGGTGCAGACTACAAGGTAACAGATGTGAAGAAGGGCGAGCGTGTGAAGAAAGCGCCTCTGCCATTTACGACATCTACCTTACAGCAGGAAGCAAGTAAGACCTTGAATTTCTCTACACAGAAGACGATGCGTTTGGCGCAGCAGTTATACGAAGGTGTGGAGATTAAGGGAGAAGGTACGGTTGGTATTATTACTTACCTGCGTACAGATTCGACCAGAATATCCGATGAAGCTTTGGCGATGGCAGAAGAGTACATTGGCACACAGTATGGTGAGGCTTATGTGGCAAAGGATACTGCTGATAAGAAGAATAAACAGAAGATTCAGGATGCGCATGAGGCAATCAGACCTACAGATTTGAATCATACACCATCTGCTTTAAAGGATTCTTTAAGCCGTGACCAGCTTAGACTGTATCAGTTAATCTGGAAGCGTTTTGTGGCCAGCAGAATGACAGCGGCAAAGTATGAGACTACTTCGGTGAAGATTGATGCAAATGGACATCGTTTCACGGTAGCAGCATCAAAGCTCGCATTTGAAGGCTTTATGAGTGTTTATAAGGATGAGGACGAGGAGAAGACAGCGTCTAATACCCTGGTAAAGGATATAGATTTGGATACAAAGCTTAGCTTGAATGAGTTTGAGCCTAAGCAGCATTTCACACAGCCGCCTGCGCATTATACAGAGGCATCTCTGGTTAGAGCGTTAGAGGAGTTGGGAATTGGTCGTCCGAGTACTTATGCGCCAACGATTACAACCATTTTGGCAAGAAGATATATCGTAAAGGAAGACAAGAGCCTGTATGTATCCGAACTTGGTGAGGTTGTTAACAATGTAATGAAAGACGCATTCCCTTCTATTGTAGATGTGAACTTTACCGCGAATATGGGAAGCCTGCTTGATAAGGTAGCGGAAGGCGTTATTTCATGGAAAACAATTATTTCTAACTTCTATCCAGATTTGGACGAAGCTGTGCAGAAGGCGGAGAAGGAGTTAGAGCATATTGAAATTGCAGATGAGGAATCAGACGTAGACTGTGAGGTTTGCGGCAGACGTATGGTAATCAAATACGGTCCACATGGTAAGTTCCTTGCCTGTCCTGGATTTCCAGAGTGTCGTAACACAAAGGCATATTTTGAGAAGATTGGTGTTGCCTGTCCGAAGTGTGGTAAGGATATCGTAATCCGTAAGACCAAGAAGGGCAGAAGATACTATGGTTGCGAGAGTATTCCTGAGTGCGACTTCATGGTATGGCAGAAGCCATCCAATGAAAAATGTCCTGAGTGTGGTAATGTAATGCTGACCAAGGGCAATAAGCTTGTGTGCGCAGATGAGAAGTGTGGACACAGCAAAACGGTAAATTCTTAGTTAAAAGTTATATATTTTTCTTGTAAAATCATGAAAAATTAATCAATTCAGATAAAAAATAAAGAAATCTTAAAATATCTGACTAAGTATTGAAAAAACCGTCAACGTATGTTAAAATGCGAAATATAAACAATTGTGGTATTTTTATACCAGTAGTAAGAAAAACTTGGAGGTTTGCAATGAGTAGTGTACAGTTGTTAGACAAAACAAGAAAGATTGGAAAACTTTTACACAACAATAATTCAAGCAAGGTTGTGTTTAATGATATCTGTAAGGTATTGCGCGATATCTTAAATTCCAATGTTTTAGTAATTAGTAAAAAGGGTAAAGTTCTTGGTGTAGGCACTTGCGAAGGTGTTGAAGAATTGAAGGAATTAGTAGAGGATAATGTAGGTGGATTTATTGATCCTATGTTAAATGAGAGACTTTTAGGAGTTCTTTCAACAAAGGAGAATGTTAACCTTGCGACACTTGGTTTTGAAAGCACAGACGTACGCAAATTCCAGGCAATTATCACTCCAATTGAAATCGCTGGCGAGAGATTAGGAACATTATTTATCTATAAGTGCAATGAGCAGTATGATATTGATGATATTATTCTTAGCGAGTATGGTACTACAGTAGTTGGTCTTGAGATGCTTCGTGCAGTAAGTGAAGAGAGTGCAGAAGAGAATAGAAAGATTGCAGTTGTTAAGTCTGCTATTTCTACATTATCATTCTCAGAGATGGAAGCTATCACACATATCTTCGATGAGTTAAACGGTATGGAGGGTATCCTTGTTGCAAGTAAGATTGCTGACAGAGTTGGTATCACACGAAGCGTTATCGTTAATGCTCTTCGTAAGTTCGAGAGTGCTGGTGTTATCGAGTCTCGTTCATCAGGTATGAAGGGAACATACATTAAGGTTCTTAACAACGTAGTATTTGAAGAAGTAGAAGCTTTGAAGCGTCAGTTGAATAAATAATTTGATGAATGAACCCCGCTTGTCATTGGATGATGATAGGCGGGGTTTTTTGTGTCGTATTAATCTGTTACTGTGAGTTTGCTTTTGACATTGCAAACAGTAAGTTATCGCAGTCAAGAGCCTGCTTATAGGTTTGTGGATTTTGTAAAAAGCTTTGCTTGATAGACGTAATTATTTCTGTCCAGTCTTGCTTTTTAGTGTATATGGCATTTTCATCTCTGATACCTTCGCAAATACCGCTCATTTCTGCAATATCGGCATATGCTCTCATTTTTCCAAAGGAGCAGATGCCTTTATTATTTGTCTGATTTGTATCATCCATGTATGACAAATAGGCAAACATCTCTAATTCGGTTGCATTCGTTGGGTCTACATCATTGATACTAACTTCGTAATCTCCAACTTTTACAATAGGGTTAGCCTGTGTTGATGAATCTGCATAAGTTGCAAGATGCACAGTTGAACCTACTAGAATAAGCCCGATTCTCTTACCGTCGCTAGAGGAATCTGTTTCTTTGGTTGCATTACCGATTTCAAAAGAGGTTTCTGATGAATCGTACCGAAGCGCGTTTAGGGATGAATTCATCAGATTGTTTTGAATTGGTA
>JAFUKJ010000094.1 GCA_017467805.1 Lachnospiraceae bacterium | reverse complement strand
TAGGGAATTTGTGCTTTAGTCACACCTACCTGCAAGGTACAGAAACACAAAAAACATCGTGAGACCTCGAATATAAGAAATTCATATCATTTCTACGGTATTTTGAGGTACTGGAGTATTTTTCTTGCTATAGGATATAGTTTTTTCTGCTTTTCGATATCCTCCGAAAGATTATTTGAGTCTGTACCTCGATGCTACATAAGAAAGGGCACAAATCAGCAAAATTATAGAGTATTCGAGGTACCAGAAGAAAAAAATTGCTCCTGTCCCTCAATATGAGTAAATCTGCTAAAGTATAATTCCCTTTTCATTACATCCCCGCCATGGCTCCACTAAACCACTATTTAGCTGATTATCTATCCCAAACACAGCCAAGTCATCGCCATCCCCATTCGCAAAAAACGGCTGCCCCATCGGGACAGCCGCCAACTTACTTCTATATATAATTATTCTGCATCCTTAGCTTCTTCCTTAGCTGTAATCGCAATACCAAGCTCCTCTAACTGAATATCATCTACGATATTAGGAGCATCTGTCATAAGACATGAAGCATCCTTTACCTTAGGGAATGCAATAACCTCACGGATAGAATCAGCCTGAACCATAAGCATAACCATACGGTCAAGACCAAATGCAAGTCCCGCGTGTGGTGGAACACCATATTTGAATGCATCTAAGAGGAATCCGAATCTCTCTGTTGCTACTTCCTTAGAAAGACCAATTACCTCAAACATCTTCTCCTGAATATCATGCTGGAAGATACGAACGCTACCACCACCAAGCTCTGTACCATTTAATACGATATCATAAGCCTTTGCACGAACCTTACCTGGATCTGTATCAAGAAGTGGTAAATCCTCCTCCATTGGCATAGTAAATGGATGATGCATAGCAACGAATCTATTATCCTCTTCATCCCACTCTAATAATGGGAACTCTGTTACCCAAAGGAAGTTGTACTGGTTCTTATCTAATAACTCAAGATTTCTTGCAATCTCAAGACGAAGATTTCCAAGAACATCCCATACTACCTTATTCTTATCTGCTGCGAAGAGAAGAAGGTCTCCATTCTCTCCATCCATAGCCTTCACTAATGCAGCCATCTCATCCTCTGTCATAAACTTAGCAAAAGATGACTTCAAAGTTCCATCTGGCTGGATTGCAATATATGCAAGTCCCTTAGCGCCAAAGCCCTTAGCAAACTCTACTAATGCATCAATCTTCTTTCTTGGCATCTCGCCCTGTCCCTTAGCATTAATACCACGAACAGAACCGCCATTCTCCAAAGCACCAGTAAATACGCTGAATCCACAGCCTGCAACAACATCGCTTACATTTACAAGCTCCATGCCAAAACGTGTATCAGGCTTATCAGAACCAAATCTGTCCATAGCCTCCTGCCATGTCATTCTTGGGATAGGATTAGGAACATCGATACCGATTGTCTCCTTGAATACAGTTTTCAACAATCTCTCATTTACTTCGATAACATCATCCACATCTACGAATGATAACTCCATATCCACCTGTGTAAACTCAGGCTGTCTGTCTGCACGAAGGTCCTCATCTCTAAAGCACTTTGCAATCTGGAAATATCTATCATAACCTGAGCACATCAACAGCTGCTTGAAAAGCTGTGGTGACTGTGGTAATGCATAGAATGTACCTGGATGCACACGGCTTGGTACAAGATAATCTCTTGCTCCCTCTGGTGTAGACTTATTCAAAATAGGTGTTTCAATCTCCATGAATCCTTCTGTTGTCAAGAACTCACGAATCTTTGCTGCCACCTTACTTCTCATCATAATCTTAGCCTGTAAATCAGGTCTTCTCAAATCAAGATAACGATACTTTAATCTAAGCTCTTCCTTAGTCTTAGAATCTGACTCGATTGGGAATGGAGGTGTCTGTGCTTCTGATAAAATACGAAGCTGTGTTGCACGAATCTCGATATCACCTGTTGCAAGATTCTCATTAGCAGCACCTGCTCTCTTCTCTACCTTACCAACGACAGCAATAACGAACTCACTTCTAAGGCTCTCAGCCTTTGCAAAGTTCTCTGCATCTACGAAACGGTTCATATCTGTTCCTTCTTCGAAAATAATCTGTAAAAGACCACTTCTGTCACGAAGGTCAACGAAAATGATACCTCCCTTATTTCTACTCTTCTGTACCCAACCCATTACAGTTACAACTTCTCCGACATTTGCGCCAGAAAGCTCTGTACATCTATGAGTTCTCTTCAAACCTTTCATACTCTCAGCCATGATAATATCCTCTTTTCTGCTTAATCTATTCCTTCACTAATTTGCCAATGGGTTCTTATAGAATTCCTTGAACTCCTCATAGCCCTCAGCTATTAACTGCTCCTTCTGGAACTTCTTATTCTTATTCATACGGGCAACAAGCACCTGTGTGCCGTCCTTTCTTGCCTCCTGTGCCTCAGCAATTACCTTGCAAAGTGCATCGCCCTCAACGCCCTTCTCAATAAGATATGCAACCTTCTTGCTCTGACCAGGCACCTTAAAGCCGCTCTCCATCAAGAGAAGAATAATTCTCTCAAATCCAATAGAGAAACCGCAGGCAGGAACATCCTTACCAGTGAACTTGCCTACCATCTTGTCATAACGTCCGCCACCGCCGCAGCTTCCGCCAAACTCTGGCATAGCAATCTCAAAAATAGTACCTGTATAGTAAGACATACCTCTTACAAGCGTTGGGTCAAATACCAGCTTGAAGTGGTCGCCCTTAGTCGCGTTAACACTCTCAACGATTTCTCTAAAGCTTGTCTTAACCTCATCATCGAGGAAGCCTGTCATCTTCTCTTCAATAAATGCCAATGTGTCCTCAGACTCCTGCATTCCCTTAAATAAGCCAAGATACTTCTCTACGCTCTCCTTTGCATAGCCATCCTCTAACAGCTCAGCCTCTACACCTTCAAGACCAATCTTATCCATCTTGTCCAATGTAATGAAAATGTTGTCATAATCTTCCTCAGCAAATCCACTGTATGCAGCCATTGCCTTAAGGATTCTTCTATCATTAATACGGATTTCAAAATTCTTGAATCCAATCTTGCCAAGAGTTGTAGTAGTTGCAAGAATCAACTCAATCTCTGCAAGGTTAGATGCCTCACCTAAGATATCAATATCGCACTGCATAAACTGACGATATCTACCTCTCTGAGGTCTATCCGCTCTCCAAACATTACCCATCTGCAAAGCTTTGAAAGGAGATGGCAATTCATTGGCATGATTAGAATAGTAACGAACAAGCGGTACAGTTAAGTCATAACGCATACCAAAGTCAACTAAATCTTCCTCACTCTGTGCAGTCTCAAGATTCAGCTTCTCACCGCGCTTCATTACCTTAAAGATTAACTTCTCATTCTCTCCACCCTGCTTATTGCTTAAGTTCGCAATATTCTCCATACAAGGTGTCTCCATAGGTGTAAATCCAAACTTACCGTAAGTCTCCTTAATCACACCCATTACATAATCACGAATCTGCATTTCCTGTGGCATGATATCTTTCATACCATTAACAGGCTTCTTACTTAATGCCATAAATCTCCTCCATCCTGCATCAAGGCAGTCTTATCTTACTAAATATATTTAACATAACAATTTTTCCCTAAAGATTTTACACTCTTTTGATAGTATTTTCAAGGGGTAAGCAATAGTTACTGTTACTTATTCCTTTGAAATCATTCCAGCTTTTCTTTAGCTCATTATACGAGTTCTTCTAAGAGTTCTCGCTTTCTTTCAATCATCTCGTCAATTCTCTCAATGTAAAGTGCAACATCCTTCACATTATCACATCTTTCAATCCTTCCATCTGGGAATACCCTCTTGGTGATTGAACCAGCACCAAGTGCAACAATCGTCTGAACCTCTTCCAAACTCACACAGCGCTCACACTTTATCCCGTATTACTCTGTATTATTGAAGTTTTGACCTTTATCGTCCAAACTAAAACAGCGTATTATTGGGTATTATTCCTTTATGATTGATGTACATTTGATGTACACACACATATTTTGATGTACTCAAAGCCCTAACGGACTCTTCCATACATATTATCTAGTTAAAATAAAACCATTTTTTCTGACAAGGCTTCC
>JAFUKJ010000093.1 GCA_017467805.1 Lachnospiraceae bacterium | reverse complement strand
CTATGGTGCTGATGTAACTGAGGAGCAGGCACAGGAGCTTGTAGACAGAGTAGAGTCTGCATTTGATTCATGTGATGTTGAGTTACAGTTTGGCGGTCAGCCTATTTATTCGTATGTAGTATCTGCAGAATAAAGCATCATCTGACGATGATGCTTGACAAGAATATGAAAGGTTCTTTCAGAACATTTCATATTCTTGTTTTTATATAAAAGAAAAGAGGAATTTGTTTGGGCAGCTTGAGTTTGACGGATTCAATTACCTCAGTGAAGGGGATTGGAGAAAAGACAGCAGAGTTCTATCATAAAATGAATATTCACACGGTGTACGATTTGTTGACACATTATCCGAGAGATTATGAGGAGTGGAAGGATATTGTGTCTGTTAGTGCGTTGGCAGTGCAACAGGTACATTCGATTAGGGCTACAGTAATTGCTCAGCCGCAGACTATCCATGTGAAGAAGATGTCTATTACAACTGTGCATGTGAAGGATGAGACAGGACAGTGTGATTTGATTTATTTTAATATGCCGTTTATGAAAAATGCACTACAGGCGGGAAAACAATATATTTTCAGGGGACAGGTGGTAATGCGTCGAGGTGTGCTTACAATGGAGCATCCCAAGATTATTACACCAGAGGAGTTTGTAAAGCACTTAGGTCTTCTTTCACCGATTTATCCTACGACAAAGGGACTTACCAGTCAGGCAATTTCCAAGTCGATTCGTAATGCACTGGACGGTGTGTTGGCGCAGAAGGATTATCTGCCTGCCAGAGTAAAGACACAATATCAGTTAAAGGATTACATGACCTGCCTTAGAGGAATGCATTTTCCAGAGAATAAGCAGGAGCTTGTGCAGGCGAGAAAGCGTCTTGTGTTTGAAGAGTTTTTGTTCTTTATTATCTCTGTAATGACACTAAAGGATATGTCTGCCGAGGAGCTGAATGATGCGCCAATGATGAAGGTGGATGCCTGCGAGGAGTTTATACAGAAGCTTCCTTATCAGCTCACCAATGCACAGAAAAAGGTATGGCGTGAGATTGAAGAGGATTTGAGTTCCAATCATTTAATGAATCGTTTGGTGCAGGGAGATGTAGGCTCTGGTAAGACAATCGTTGCGATTCTTGCCATGTTTATGTGTGTTATGAATCACAAGCAGGCTGCATTTATGGCACCGACAGAGGTACTTGCAAAGCAGCATTATGAATCAATTTTGGAAATGACACAGCAGTATGGTCTTCCTTTTAAGCCTGTTTTACTGACAGGGTCTTTGACTGCAAAAGAGAAGAGGCTTGCTAAGGAACAGATTCAAGCAGGTACCTGTAATGTAATCGTAGGTACTCAGGCGCTGATACAGGATAATGTTGATTATTATGATTTAAAGCTGGTAATTACAGACGAACAGCACCGTTTTGGTGTGAAGCAGCGAGAGACTTTGGCGCAGAAGGGGATTCAGACTCATGTGTTGGTTATGAGTGCAACACCAATTCCTAGAACGTTAGCGTTGATTTTATATGGAGATTTGGCAATTTCTGTTATGGACGAGCTTCCAGCTAACCGATTACCGATTAAGAATTGTGTTGTGAATACGGATTACCGTAAAAAAGCATATGAGTTTATACAGAAGGAAGTTGAGGCAGGCAGACAGGCGTATGTAATCTGTCCGATGGTAGAGGAAAGTGAGTCGACAGATGGGCTTGAAAATGTCATTGACTACACTGGTAAACTGCAAAATGCGTTGCCTGACTCGGTCAAAATAGCATATTTACATGGTCAGATGAAGCCAAAAGAAAAAAATGCAGTGATGGAAGCCTTTGCTGCCAAAGAAATTGATGTTTTGGTATCGACGACCGTTATAGAGGTAGGAATTAATGTGCCAAATGCTACCGTTATGATGGTAGAAAATGCGGAACGTTTTGGCTTGGCACAGCTGCATCAGCTTCGCGGACGAGTTGGGCGTGGAAAGCACCAGTCTTATTGTATTTTTGTGGCAAATACCAAGCAGGAGAATACTTTGGAACGTTTGCAGGTGCTGAATAAGTCAAATGACGGTTTCTTTATTTCATCTGAGGATATGAGACTTCGAGGACCTGGTGATTTGTTTGGTATCCGCCAGAGTGGTCAGTTCCAGTTTAAGCTGGGCGATATTTATCAGGATGCGGGGTTGCTACAGAATGCGCAGGAATGTGCTTATGAACTCTTTGCTGATTATGAGAAAAGAGAAGATGCAGAATTGGAAGACTTTTGGAAACACTATGACAAGAATGTGTATTCGAGTGTTGACTTTATCAGCATCTGACATTATGATGGAAATATTGATAGCACACATTATAAGAAATGTGTTTAATGGATGATAGAATATATAAGGAATGGAGATTGTAATGGGAAAGATTGCAATTGTTACAGACAGTAACAGCGGAATTACGCAGGAACAGGCGAAAGAATGGGGAATTACCGTTGTTGGAATGCCTTTTTTAATAGACGGCATTACTTATTATGATGGTATTACATTATCAAGAGACAGTTTTTATGAGAAATTGGCAGAGAATGCGAATATTTCAACTTCACAGCCGTCACCTGATGCGATTATACAGTTATGGGACAAGCTGTTAAAGGATTACGATGAGGTGCTTCATATTCCTATGTCCAGCGGACTTAGCGGTTCGTGCCAGACAGCGATGATGCTTGCGCAAGACTATGAGGGTAAGGTATATGTAGTTGATAACCAGAGAATTTCAGTTACACAGAGACAGTCTGTGTTGGATGCGATTGAGCTTGCAAAGCAGGGAAAGACAGCAGCAGAGATTCAAAAGATTCTGGTAGAAGATAAGTTTAATTCCAGCATCTATATTATGGTAGATACCTTGCACTATTTGAAGAAGGGTGGAAGACTCACACCTGCGGTTGCTGCAATTGGTACATTGCTTAGAATTAAGCCTGTATTGCAGATTCAGGGTGAGAAGCTTGATACCTTTGCAAAGGCAAGGACTGTGAATCAGGCAAAGAGTATTATGATGAATGCGATTAAGGCAGATATAGAGAATCGTTTTGGCGGTATATCGAAAGAGAATCAGATTTATCTTCAGATTGCACATACACAGAATGCAAATGCTGCCAAGGCATTAGGAGAAGAGCTTCAGGAGATGTTCCCTGATTATCCGATTTATATTGATGATTTATCACTTAGTGTATCATGTCATATTGGACCAGGAAGCTTAGCAATTGCCTGTGCAAAGAAGTTAGTTTAATTAAGAGAGCAGAAACATACGTTTGTATTTTTCTGCTTTTTTCTTTGCATTAATTGGAAAATGTGTTATAATGCAAGATGACATAATGTCTATTTATAAAGAAGTGAAAGGGCATGGTTACAACATGGCAAAGACAAATAATGTTTATGATGCGTCAAGTATTACAGTACTTGAGGGCTTAGAGGCAGTTAGAATGCGACCTGGTATGTACATAGGAAGTGTATCTACTAAGGGATTGAATCATTTAATATATGAGATTGTAGATAACTCTGTGGACGAGCATTTGGCGGGTGTTTGTACGGAGATTCGTGTTACATTGGAGGCAGACGGCTCAGCGACGATTAGTGATAATGGCCGAGGTATCCCCGTTGGTATGCATGCTAAGGGAGTAAGTGCGGAGCGAGTAGTATTTACGACACTTCATGCAGGTGGTAAGTTTGATAATGCAGCTTATAAGACCAGTGGTGGTCTGCATGGTGTAGGTTCGTCCGTTGTAAATGCATTATCTACACAGCTTACGGTTACAGTTAAGAGCGGAGGTCAGATTCATCAGGATAAGTACGAGAGAGGTAATCCTGTTGTTGAGCTTGTGGACGGTTTGCTGCCAGTCATTGGTAAGACCAAGGAAACAGGTACTACGATTAATTTCATTCCTGACCCTGAGATTTTTGATAAGACATGGTTCAAGGCAGAGGACGTTAAGAGCAGATTGCATGAGACTGCCTATCTGAATCCGAAGCTTACGATTATTTTCGAGGATAAGCGTGGCGAAGAGGTAGAGCATATTGTTTACAACGAGCCTGAGGGACTTGTTGGATTTATTAAGGATATGAATCGTAATACAGAGACGGTTCATGATATTATTTACTTTTCAGGTGAGAGTGATGGTATTACAGTTGAGTGTGCATTCCAGTATGTGAATGAGTTCCATGAGAATGTATTAGGCTTCTGTAATAATATTTATAATGCTGAGGGTGGTACTCACCTTACAGGCTTTAAGGCAACCTTTACGAATATTATTAACTCTTATGCAAGAGAGCTTAATATTTTGAAGGAGAAGGATGCGAACTTTACAGGTGCTGATGTCAGAAATGGTATGACAGCAGTTGTTTCTATTAAGCATCCAGACCCAAGATTTGAGGGACAGACTAAGACTAAGCTGGATAATCAGGATGCTACTAAGGCTGTCAGCAAGATAACAGGTGATGAGGTTCCAAGATACTTTGATAGAAATGTTGAGGTGTTGAAGAACGTGATTGCCTGTGCTGAGAAGGCAGCTAAGATTCGTAAGACAGAGGAGAAGGCAAAGACCAATATGCTGACAAAGCAGAAGTTCTCCTTTGATTCAAATGGTAAGCTTGCTAACTGTGAGTCTAAGGACTACAGTAAGTGTGAGATTTTTATCGTAGAGGGAGATTCTGCGGGTGGTAGTGCCAAGATGGCAAGAGACAGAAGCTTTCAGGCGATTCTTCCGATTCGTGGTAAGATTTTGAACGTAGAGAAGGCAAGTATTGATAAGGTGCTTGCCAATGCCGAGATTAAGACGATGATTAATGCCTTTGGCTGCGGATTCTCTGAAGGCTATGGTAATGATTTTGATATCAGCAAGCTTCGATATGATAAGATTGTTATTATGACAGATGCCGACGTAGATGGTGAACATATTAGTAATCTGCTGCTTACGTTGTTCTATCGTTTTATGCCTGAGCTGATTTATGAGGGACATGTGTATCTTGCTATGCCTCCTCTTTATAAGGCGATGCCTGCTAAGGGACAGGAGGAGTACCTCTATGATGATAAGGCTTTAGAGAAGTACCGCAAGACACATAAGGGTTCTTTTACATTACAGAGATATAAGGGTCTTGGTGAGATGGATGCTGAGCAGCTTTGGGAGACTACCTTGAATCCTGAGACCAGAATCTTAAAGCAGATTGAGATTGAGGATGCCCGTATGGCGTCTGAGGTTACGGAGATTCTTATGGGTACGGATGTATTGCCGCGTAAGGAGTTTATTTACGAGCATGCAACAGATGCAGAGCTTGATATTTAAGATATTTGATAGGGAAACTTGCTGTGAAGGTGTTTGATAAGCCTTGCGGCAGAATGGAGACAGAATGGAAGAGAAGATTATTAAAACCGAATATTCGGAAACCATGCAGAAGTCTTTTATTAATTATGCGATGAGTGTTATTATTGCGAGAGCTTTACCTGATGTCAGAGATGGTCTGAAGCCTGTTCAGAGAAGAACACTCTACGATATGCATGAGCTGGGTATTCGTTATGATAGACCATATAGAAAGAGCGCGCGTATTGTGGGTGATACCATGGGTAAGTATCATCCTCATGGTGACAGTTCTATTTACGAGGCATTGGTCGGTTTAACACAGGATTTTAAGAAGGGAATGCCACTGGTAGATGGTCATGGTAACTTTGGTAATATCGAGGGTGATGGCGCTGCTGCCATGCGTTATACCGAGGCGCGCTTAGAGAAGGTAACACAGGAGACCATGCTTGCAGATTTGGACAAGGATGTTGTTGATTTCCTGCCTAACTTTGATGAGACAGAGAGAGAGCCAAGTGTATTACCTTGCCGTTTTCCGAATCTCCTTGTAAATGGTTCAGAGGGTATTGCTGTTGGTATGGCAACCAGTATTCCGCCGCATAATCTCGCGGAGGTCATTGATGCGACTAAGGCATATATGATGGATGAGAGTATTACGACTGCCGAGCTTATGAAGTATGTGAAGGGACCTGATTTCCCAACTGGCGGTATTGTATGCAATAAGGACGAGTTATTACAGATTTATGAGACAGGTACAGGTAAGATTAAGCTTCGTGGTGTTGTAAATGTAGAGAAGGGAAAGGGCGGTAAGCTTAACCTTGTAATTACAGAGATTCCATATACCATGATTGGTGCAAATATTTCTAAGTTTTTACAGGATGTTGCGAATCTTTACGAGCAGAAGAAGGCACCTGAGATTGTAGATATTTCAAACCAGTCCTCTAAGGAAGGTATCCGTATTGTTATTG
>JAFUKJ010000092.1 GCA_017467805.1 Lachnospiraceae bacterium | reverse complement strand
TGAAAATACTCGTGTCACTGGTTCGATTCCGTTTCTGGGCATTTTACAGGTGAAGTAAGTCCCTGTTTCATATATACGCGGGTGTAGTTCAATGGTAGAACACTAGCCTTCCAAGCTAGATACGTGGGTTCGATTCCCATCACCCGCTTGGTCAATAAATTTTTTAAAAATATGGTTGACAAAGTATTACAAATCATGTAATATAAACAAGTCTGATGAAGACATTACGCGCGAGTGGCTCAGCGGTGGAGCACCTCCTTGCCAAGGAGGGGGTCGCGGGTTCGATCCCCGTCTCGCGCTCTGAAAGAGCAGATGATTCTGCTCTTTTAATTACGAATGATAAGGCTGTGTGTTTTATTAGTACTAAGGTACGGTAACGGTTACGAGATTTATGTGAACATGCAGTAGACAATTGTATATTAATTAGCTTATGTCGCAGCGGGTAACAACTCGCTATTCGCTCTCTCAATAACGCCCGCAGGTTTATGGATACATAGATTTGCGGGTCTCTTTATATGCACACAAACGCATAAGGAAATTGTGGCTTCGCCACATGCGTTTGGTGCTGGCAAACAGACATGTGTCTGTTTGATTTTGAGACACGAGCATATAAGGAAATTGTAGCTTCACGAGGTATATTTGATGAATATTGGCATCTTTGATTCGGGAATTGGCGGCATCACCCTGTTACATCAGGCGTTGCTTACATTGCCGAAGGAAAACTATTTGTTTTATGCAGATGTGGATCATGTTCCTTATGGGACTAAGACCAGACAGCAGGTAATTGAATATGTGGATGAAGTGATTGGCTTTATGGTGGAGCATGATTGTAAGGCGGTGGTGATTGCGTGTAATACGGCTACCAGTGCGGCAGCAGCGCTGATGCGAGAGAAGTATCAGATTCCGATTATAGGGATTGAGCCTGCGGTAAAGCCTGCGGTAGAGCAGCACTCAGGTAAGCGTGTGATGGTGGTAGCAACACCTCTTACAGTGCGAGAGGAGAAGCTGAAGAACCTAGTGGCTCGTGTAGATAGTGAGCATTTGGTGGATTTATTGGCGTTGCCGCGTTTGGTTGGCTTTGCAGAGGCTGGAGAGTTTGATACACCAGAGGTGGAGCAGTATCTTAGAGAAGAGCTTGCACCATTTGATTTGGAAAACTATAGTGAACTTGTACTTGGATGTACACATTTTAACTATTTTAAGGATAGCTTTGCGAAGATATTCAAGAATCGGATTCGCATGATTGACGGCAGTGAGGGTACTGTGAATCAGTTAAAGAGAGTCTTAGAACAGAATAACCAATTAGAAGACAATGAGGGTAGCGTTCAATACTTTGAGTCTGGCAGGGAGATTGTATCTGCGGAAGGCTTAGAGAGAATTGCTAAGTTACATAGACGTCTGGATGAGATGAAGAAGTTATAATATAAGAGCAGTAATACTTACGATAGGAGTATTACTGCTCTTTTAATATCTGTTTAGAATGAATAACTATTCTTTATGCAGGAAGTCGGGTTTGTTTTTCTTTTTGTATTTAAGCAAAGCACTAGCACTGAGGCAAATCACTGCAAATGAGTTTGCGTGACTAGGGTTTACGTTATAAAGGAAGTAGTAGAATGCAACAGCTACAATGCATTCAAGTATGTCGATGGAAATGCTAATTGCTTTTTTGCGTGTAATCTTCATGAAATTTATTCTCCTTATAATTATTCTAAGTTCAATCTCTTAGTCATCATATGCAGATTCACGAAGTACATAATCACAGCGATAACTACATAGACAGCTCCGATTAGAAGATAAAGAGGTCCTGTAAGCTCCCACATGGTCATGGTAGTGCCTGCAAGGTCGGCCTTAATAATGCTGCTGGTCATCGGAATAACAGAAAAAGTACTGATGATTTGCACAATCATATAGAAACCAAAGTATGCCAGCAACGCACCAAGTACACGATGCTTTGTCATTAACTGTCCAATGCTGATACAGCCTGTGATAATGATTATGCCAGCAATAGCTACTACAACACAATATACAATAAGGAAAAGGATGAAAGGAATGATGCCAATACCTAATTCCTGACTGATTTCTGCGTTTATCTCTGCAAAAGCAGGTATCTCTGACATATCAGCAAACGAACCGAAGTGGGCAATGGCAACACCAATAATGATGAATACCGTCAATACCGCTAAAGCACCCATTGCAAGACTGAATATACAGTAAGAGATGGTCTTACCCAATAATAACTGCTTGCTGCTGACTGGCAGAGTATGTGTCAGATAACCTTCGTCCGTATAGCAACTCTTATAAAAACGGACTGCAATCATAATATTGGTTCCAAAGCTACATACAATAAGTCCCATATAGTATAACAGAAGCACACATACGAACAGGATAGCACTGAAACCGATAACCACATCGTTAAACTCAGGATTAATAAATAACAAAGTAATGCAGGATAATGCTGTTGTAATAGCCAAAACTACAAAGAATATCATAAGCGGCTTTCGCATCGCGCGCCATTCGTGTTTGATTAATTTACCTAACATACATATACCTCCCTGAAATAAGCATCTATGGACTTGCCTGTTTTCTCTCTGACACCGTCCACTGTGTCATGCAATATGAGAGAACCGTTCTTCATGAAGATAACTTCATCCAATACATTCTCGATATCGGAGATTAAATGTGTCGAAAGAATGATAGTTGCATTCGGGTTATAGTTCTGGATGATAGTCTTTAAAATATAATCTCTTGCCGCAGGGTCAACACCTGCAATTGGCTCATCTAAGATATAAAGCTGAGCGTTGCGGCTCATAACTAAAATCAACTGAACCTTTTCCTTAGTACCCTTGGAAAGTGTCTTAAGTCTTGCAGACGGGTCTATGCCCATACTATTAAACATCTCATAAGCACGCTCGCTGGAGAAATCTTCATAAAAATCTGCAAAGTACTCTACCATCTCAGATACCTTCATATTGCTCTGGAGATAAGTTCTCTCAGGAAGATAGGAGATGATGTTCTTAGTGGCTGCACATGGTGCCATGCCGTTGATTAATACAGAACCGTTGGAAGGAGCTAAAAGTCCTGTAATCATTTTGATTAATGTTGTCTTTCCACAACCGTTTGGTCCTAATAATCCGATAATCTTGCCTCTTGGAATAGACAGGTTCATGTGATAAACCGCCAGATAATTAGCAACACCACTGTATTGCTTGCAAAGGTCTCGAATCTCTAATAATGAATAATCCATTATTCATTTCCCCCTCTCAATGTCTTGGTAACAAGGTTGTAAATTTCTTCTTTTGAGTAGCCAAGCTGCTGCATGGCATCAATAAAGCTTTGAATCTGTGAAACCGCCATTTGATTTTTGAGTTGTTCAATCATACTGGTATCCTCCGTTACTGTGCGTCCGCTGGTACGCTGTGTTGAAATTAATCCGCTTCTCTCTAATTCGGCAAAAGCCTTCTGCATCGTGTTAGGGTTAACATTAGCCTCCGCTGCAAGCTCTCTTACACTGGGGAGCTTTTCACCTGGTTTGTAACATCCTGAAATAATGCGTGTTTGTATCTGCTCAAGAATCTGTGTGTATATTGGTCGATCTGACTGTAGATTCCACGCCATGAAATCACCTATCCTTTCTGAAATTATAACACAATGGTTTACATAAATATAGTATGTAATCAATTGTGTTACTGTATTATTGTATTACTGTACTATCTACTTAATACAATAATACATAATTTTCCATTTGTAAATAAAAAATTTAAAAAAATATAAAATGTATAAATTATCAGTGAAAATACATTCGTTACTTAGGAAAAGGCATAGGCTACAAAACCAAACGGAAATATTAGGCAAAATGTAATAAAAAGTAGTGTCTCGAACACAGAAAAAACAGCAAAAAGTATGTATAAATATGCAAAAAGTACCAAAAATACCAATAATTCTACCTTGTTGAAAACTTGACACACACAAAAATTGATTATATTATTTAAAAAATGCACAAGATGAAATAAATTTACCATAAAGGAGTGGATTGCCAGTCGAAAGTGGACGCTCCTTATTTTTTGTGACGGCTTTATATTTTTAATGGTTTAGCGTGGTAAAGTCTTAAATTGTGCGGTTTTAGAGGTATTTATAAAGAGAAGGAGATTGATTAAAAATGTTGAAGTACATTGTAAAAAGAATTGGTCTTGCAATTGTGACAATTTGGGCAGTTGCAACACTAACCTATTTTCTGATTAATATGGTACCTGGTGGACCATTCCTTTCTGAGAAGGCAGTAAGCCCACAAGCGTTAGCCGCTTTGGAGGCAAAGTACGGTTTGGATAAGCCGTTATGGGAGCAGTATGTGACTTATATGACAGATGCTCTTCATGGTGATTTTGGTGACAGCTTAAAGCAGAGAGGTAGAACAGTTACATCGATTATTGCAACAAAGTTTCCTGTATCTGCAAAGTTAGGTGGTACAGCAGTTATCGTATCGTTATTGGTAGGTGTTCCGCTTGGTTGTGCAGCAGCCATGAATAGAGGTAAAGCGTTGGATAATATTATCAGTGTTGTAGCGACCTGTGGTATTGCGGTACCTAGCTTTGTTATTTGTACGGTATTGATGTATTTCTTAGGCGTACATTTGAACCTGCTTCCAACCTTTGGTTTGACTTCGTGGAAGCATTACATTATGCCTGTTATTTCGTTGGCATTCTATCCAACAGCATATATTATGAGACTTATGCGTTCTTCCATGCTGGATGTATTAGGTCAGGACTATATGAGAACTGCAAGAGCAAAGGGTCTTTCACAGAAGGTAAGTATTTTCAAGCATGCGCTTCGTAATGCGATTTTACCTGTTGTTACTTATGTAGGACCGATGCTTGCGTATACCTTAACAGGTAGCTTCGTAGTAGAGAAGATATTTACAATTCCTGGTCTTGGTGGAGAGTTTATTGGCTCTATCACAACCCGTGATTATACAGTTATCATGGGTACAACTATTTTCCTTGCAGCCTTAATGGTTGTTATGAATGTGGTAGTTGATATTGTATATAAGATTATTGACCCACGTATTAAGTTAAAGTAAACATGGAAGGAACGTTGAAATGAAAGAGAATCCGATTAGTTTTCAGTTAAAATTAAATCCTGATGATTTTCTCCCTGCAACAGATGATGAGAAGCAGAGTCTTGTTGTAATGAGAGAAAGTGTCAGCTTTTGGAAGGATGGATTAAGAAGACTGCGTAAGAATAAGGTGGCAATGGTAAGCCTTTGGGTGATTATTATTGTTATGTTCTTCTCGTTTATTGTACCTATTTTTTATCCATATTCTTATGAGACACAGGTAAAAGGCGCAAACAGCCTTGCGCCATTTGAATATTCTATTGAAGAACAGGCTCGCAGAGATGCAGGAGAATTTGTATTTCCTCATGTATTGGGAACAGACAAGATGGGACGTGATTATGCAATCCGTGTTATGGTAGGAAGTCGAATCTCTCTTACCGTTGGTTTGGTAGCAACAGCAATTATTCTTGTGATTGGTTCTGTTTACGGTTCTATTGCAGCTTTCTTTGGCGGCTGGATAGACCTTGTAATGATGCGTATTGTTGATATTATTTACACAGTACCTGATATTCTTCTGATTGTATTATTGTCCTTTGCCCTAAAGGCACCATTGGCAGAGCTTGCTGCATTACCTGGATTTGGATGGATTAATGTAGTCGGTACGAACCTTATCAGTATCTTTATCGTATTCGCATTATTGTACTGGGTAGGTATGGCTCGTATGGTTCGAAGCCAGATTTTGATTTTGAAGGAAAGTGAATATGTAACTGCTGCAAGAGCGCTAGGAGCAAAGAGCGGCAGAATTATTAAGAAGCATCTTTTGACAAACTGTATTGGTACTTTGATTGTTACAACAACACTTCAGATTCCATCATCTATCTTTACAGAGAGTTTCTTAAGTTTCCTGGGACTTGGTGTTGCGGTACCTCTGCCATCATTGGGAAGCTTGGCGAGTGAGGCGATTAATGGTTTGAATACTTATCCACACTTATTATTCATTCCTGCACTTTTAATCAGTTTAATTATTTTAAGCTTTAACCTTTTAGGCGACGGACTTAGAGATGCGTTCGACCCTAAGATGAAGAATTAAGAAAGAGAGTGAAGAGTCATGTCAGAATATTTAGTTGATATAAAGAATGAACGTCTTTCCTTCTTCACTCCTGCTGGAGAAGTAAAGGCATTAAATGATGTATCTATTCACCTGAATCAGGGAGAGGTTCTTGGTATCGTAGGTGAGAGTGGATCGGGTAAATCAGTAACTGCATACAGCTTGATGGGATTGACAGCACATCCTGGCAAGCTGATTGGTGGTACGATTGAGTTTAACGGACATCAGATTCATGAGATGTCTGAACAGGAATTCAGAAAGATTCGTGGTAATGAGGTTTCTATTATTTTCCAGGACCCTATGACCAGCTTGAATCCTGTATTTACAATTGGAAATCAGATTGAAGAGGTTATTCTTCTTCATACAGATAAGGATAAGAAGCAGGCACATGAGAGAGCAGTTGAGCTTTTGACACTTGTTGGTATCAATGAGCCTGAGAAGAGATTGAAGCAGTATCCACACGAGTTATCAGGTGGTATGCGTCAGCGTGTTATGATTGCGATTGCGCTTGCATGTGAGCCAAAGCTTTTGATTGCGGATGAGCCTACAACAGCGCTTGATGTTACCATTCAGGCACAGATTCTTGAGCTTATGATGGAGCTTAAGGATAAGCTTGGTATGGCGATTATTATGATTACACATGACCTTGGTATCGTTGCAAGTATGTGTGAGAAGATTGCCGTTATGTATGGTGGTAGAATTATTGAGTATGGTACAACAGACGAGATTTTCTATGAGCCAAAGCATGAGTATACAAAGGGACTTTTAAAGAGTATTCCAAGACTTGATGCAGAAGAGCATGAGAGACTTGTTCCGATTGAGGGTACACCAATCGACTTATTGAATCCTCCAAAGGGATGTCCTTTTGCTCCAAGATGTGAGAGCTGCATGAAGATTTGTTTAAGAGAAATGCCTCCTGTAACTACTTTTGGAGATATTCATTATACACAGTGCTGGATGAACCAGAAGGCGCAGATGGAAGGAGGAGCTACAAATGAATAATAATGATGTATTAGTTCAGGTAGAGCACCTTAAGCAGTATTTCCCTGCGGGTGGTTATGGTAAGAATAAGAAATATGTTAAGGCTGTTGATGATGTTTCTTTTGCAATTAAGCGTGGAGAAACACTTGGTCTTGTAGGTGAGTCTGGTTGTGGTAAGACAACTACAGGTAGAAGCTTATTAAGATTATATGAGCCTACAGCAGGTAAGATTATTTATGATGGTAAGGTTATCTTTGATAAGGATGCGAAGATTGCAGTAGATATGCTTCCTTATCGTAAGAAGATGCAGATTGTATTCCAGGATCCATATGCCAGCCTTGACCCTCGTATGACGGTTGCAGATATTGTAGGTGAGCCGATTGATATTCATAAGCTTGCTGCTAATAAGCAGGAGCGTTATGAAAAGATTATAGAGATGCTTAGAAGAGTAGGTTTGAACTCTGAGCATGCAAACAGATACCCTCATGAGTTCTCTGGTGGACAGAGACAGCGTGTAGGTATTGCCCGTGCGCTTGCAGTTAATCCTGAGTTTATCGTTTGTGATGAGCCGATTTCTGCGCTTGACGTTTCTATTCAGGCACAGGTTATTAATATGTTTGAGGATTTACAGGCAGAGCTTGGTCTGACCTATTTGTTTATTGCTCATGACCTTTCTGTAGTAAAGCATATTTCTAATCGTATCGGTGTTATGTATCTTGGTAAGATGGTAGAGTTGGCGGATAGCTATGAGCTGACAACCCGTCCTTTACATCCTTATACACAGAGTTTGATTTCAGCAATTCCTGTTGCTGACCCTATTAAGGCAAGAGCGAATAAGCGTATCGTCTTAGAGGGAGATGTACCAAGTCCATTGAATCCGCCTTCAGGCTGTAGATTCCGCACAAGATGTCCATATGCGACAGAGCGTTGTGCAGCTGAGGAGCCAGTATTCAAGGAAGTATCTACAGGTCATTATGTGGCATGCCACCACGTTAATGAACAATAAATTTTATGCAATAAGGCATAATAAATTTCACAGGAGGAAAAAAGATGAAAAAGAAAGTCATCGCTCTTTTGCTCGTAGCTTGCATGCTTGTTGGTGCAACAGCATGTGGCGCTGAGACAAAAACAGAGGGTAAGGTACTTGCTGTACAGGTTGGTCCTGACCCAGAGACAGTTGACCCAGCTTTAAACAGCGCGGTTGACGGTGGTATTATGTTATTACATTCACATGAGTGTCTCTTGACTGTAGGTCAGGATGGTACTCTTCAGCCAGGTCAGGCTGAGTCATGGGAGACATCTGAAGATGGTCTTACATGGACATTCCATTTAAGAGATGGATTAAAGTGGTCAGATGGTTCTGACTTAACAGCTGAAGATTTCGTTTACAGCTGGAAGCGTGTTTGTGATCCTGCACTTGCTGCTCCATATGCTGAGACTGTACTTGGTATGGTTAAGGGATATGATGAGGCTATTACAGGTAACTTAGATGCATTAGCAGTAACAGCTACAGATGCTCAGACATTAGTAGTTGAGTTAAACGCTCCTTGCTCATTCTTCGGAAGCCTTGCAGCTTTCGCTACATTAAGCCCTGTTCAGCAGGAAACTGTTGAGAAGAATGGCGAAGCTTGGGCAATCAGTCCTGAGACATACGTTAGTAACGGTGCATTCTATATGACAGAGTGGGTACCAGGTTCTCACATTACAATGTCAAAGAACCCTAACTACTGGAATGCAGATGCTGTTAAGCTTGATGCTCTCAAGTTCGTATTAATGGAAGATTCTAACGCTGCTTACAGTGCATATAAGACTGGCGAAGTTCTTATGATTAAGGATGTTCCTACAGAGGAAATTCCAAGTCTTACAGGAACAAGCGAGTTCTATGTTGATCCAATTATTGGTACTTACTACCTCAGCTTGAATACTGAGAGAGAGCCATTTAACAATGTTAACGTTCGTAAGGCATTAAGCCTTGCTATCGATCGTGAGTATGTTGCTAGCACATTGATGGAGGGAACATATTCTGCAGCTTATAACTTCATGGGACCAGGCTGGATTGATGAGAACGGAGAGTTCATGGATAACGCTAATGGCGGTCAGACATACATCAGCTCTGATTACGAGGCTAACTTAGAAGAAGCTAAGGCTCTTCTTGCAGAAGCTGGTTACGCTAACGGAGAAGGCTTCCCAGTAATTTCTTATACTACAAACGATTCAGGTTACCACAAGACTGTTGCTGAGTACTTACAGCAGGCATGGGCTGAGCTTGGTATTACTCTTCAGGTAGAAATCGTTGAGTGGTCAAGCTTCACACCAATGCGTCGTAACGGTGAGTACGATATCGCTCGTAACGGTTGGGTAGGAGATTATAGCGATCCTTCTAACATGTTAGACCTTCTTTACTCTACAAACGGTAACAACGATGGTAAGTACAACAACCCAGAGTACGATGCAGCTATGGAAGTATCAAGAACAACTCTTGATACAACAGAGCGTTTCGCTGCATTACATCAGGCAGAGGATATCCTTATGGAAGAGGCAGCTTGTATTCCACTTGCTTACTACAATGACTACTGGTTACAGAGCGAGAAGATTACAGGTATGTGGCATTCAGCTTATGGATACTGGTACTTCATGTATGCAGATATCGTTGAGTAATTTATAGGAATATAAATAACTGATTATATAAAAGGGCGTCCTACGGTATGGATATCATACTGTGGGGCGCTCTTTTGTTGTGTTTTGGGAACGGGCGTGGTAGTATAAAAGAAATGATTTACGGTACCAGGAAGGTGTAGATAATTGAGTGAAATTTTGTTAGTAGGCGTGAATGCAAAGTACATTCATTCCAATCCTGCAATTTACAGTTTGAAGGCATACGCGAAGGCGCATTGCCAAAGTGCTGAGGTTGAGATAGTTGAATACACGATTAATCAAAGCCGGGATTCTATCCTGGCTGATTTATATAAGAGGAAGCCTTTGGTGGCAGCCTTTTCCTGCTATATCTGGAACTGGAGTATGATACAGGATGTATTAGCTGAACTTCCTAAGCTTTTACCTGATACGAATATCTGGCTTGGCGGACCTGAGGTTTCCTTTCATGCGAAGGAGTTGTTGGCGCAGTATCCAATGGTGACAGGCATTATGCTGGGTGAGGGAGAAGAAACCTTTACAGAGTTAGTACAGCATTATAATGCGCATGACAGAGAGCTTAGTGATATTAAGGGAATTATAACTGTAGATGGTTATACAGGAGACAGAGTGCCTGTTGAGATGGATGATATTCCATTTTTATACGAGGATTTGAGTCTGTTTGAAAATAGAATTATATATTATGAGTCGCAAAGGGGTTGTCCTTTTCGATGCGCATATTGCCTGTCGTCTATAGATAAGTCGGTGAGGCTTCGCAGTATGGAGCTGGTGGAGCGTGAATTACAGTTCTTTTTGGACAATCAGGTGAAGCAGGTAAAGTTTATTGACCGCACCTTCAATTGCAATGCAAAGCATGCTGTTGCTATATGGCGTTATATAGTAGAGCATGATAATGGTATTACCAATTTTCATTTTGAGATCGCTGCAGACTTGATAACCAAGGAGCAGTTAGAATTAATCGGGAAGATGCGCCCAGGCTTAATACAGCTGGAAATCGGCGTACAGTCTACGAATAACGATACATTACAGGCAATTAACCGATATACGGATTATGAGCAGTTAAGAGAGATTGTAGATAAGATTAGAAGCTATGGGAATGTGCATCAGCATTTGGATTTGATAGCAGGCTTGCCATATGAGGATTATCAAAGCTTTGCCAAGTCCTTTGATGAAGTGTATAGTATGAGACCACAGCAACTGCAGTTAGGATTTCTTAAGGTGTTGAAAGGTTCGCCTATAGAGGAAAAGGCTGGCGAATATGGCATTATTTACAGCAGCAAGGCACCTTATGAAGTGTTATACTCTAATTGGATTTCCTATTCGGAAATACAGCGTCTAAAGGGCATAGAGGAAATGGTAGAGCTGTATTATAACAGCGGTCAGTTTGCACATATTCTGCCAGTGCTTGAGCAGGAGTTTGATTCTGCATTTTCTATGTATGAGGCAATGGCACAGTATTACGAGGAGAAAGATTATTTTATACAGGTTCCTGCAAGAGGGTATCGTTATCAGGTGCTTTTGGAGTTTGCGGTAGCAATAAATCCTAAGAGGGAGCAGTTGTATCGTGAGCTTTTAACATTTGATATGTATTTAAGAGAGAATTTGAAAAGTCGTCCAATGTTTGCTGCGAATCAAGAACCGTATAAGGAGCAGATAAAAGAATTTTATAGACAAGAAGCTACAGAATGGCATTATTTAAAGGGCTATGAACAGTATAATTCTGTACAGCTGCAAAAGATGACACATATGGAGCTTTTTGAATATCCTGTGTGGGAAGAGAACCCTGTAGAAAGATTAGAGAAACAGGCATATGTTTTGTTTGATTATAAACATAGGAATCCAATTACGAATGATGCAGATATTTTTGTGATTTGTTGATAAGAAAATTGTGGGTTGGAGCGAGACAACTGGCATAAGAAAGGGTGATAAGGTTGACGAAGAAGGAAAGAATACAGGCAATATTAGATGCTTTGGATATGCGCTATGGTACGGAGGCGGTGTGCCATTTGCATTATCAGACGCCGTGGCAGCTCTTGATAGCTACGATTCTTAGTGCGCAGTGTACGGATGCCAGAGTAAATATTGTAACCAAGGATTTGTTTGTGAAATATCCAAGTATCGAGGCATTTGCCAAGGCGGATTTGGCAGAACTAGAGGAGGATATTCATTCTACGGGATTTTATCATAATAAGGCGAAGAATATTATAGCCTGCTGTCAGAAGCTGCACTATGAGTATCATGATGAGGTGCCGTCTTCTATAGAGGAACTGACAGGCTTGGCGGGGGTTGGACGAAAGACAGCAAATGTCATTCGTGGAAATATATTTCATGAGCCAAGTATTGTAGTGGATACTCATGTGAAGCGCATCAGCAGAAGACTGGGATTTACTAAGGAAGAGGACCCTGTAAAGATAGAGTTTGACCTGATGAAGGTAATACCAAAGGAGCATTGGATTTTATATAATATTCAGGTGATTTCTTTTGGAAGAGAGATTTGTAAGGCACCTGTTCCGAAGTGCGAAGAATGCATGATTCAGGCATATTGTAAGGCGAAGGATAAAAAGGTATGATAAGAAATTATGTGGCTTTGGACCTTGAAACAACAGGTTTGAATCCTAAGACAGATAAGATAATTGAAATCGGTGCGATTCGGGTTAGAGAGGGAGCTATTGCAGACAGCTTTTCTACATTTGTGAATCCTGGAAGAGGATTGGCGGCGAAGACAAAGGAACTAACGGGGATTACCGAGGAGGATTTGAAGGATGCACCCTATATTGAGGAAATTTTAGATGATTTAATTTCTTTTATTGGAGAAGATTATCTGTTGGGGCATAATATTTTGTTTGATTTCTCTTTCTTAAAAAAAGCAGTTGTGAATCAGAAGAAGACCTTCGATAAAGAAGGGATTGATACGCTACGCATTGCAAGAAGGTTTTTGACAGATTTGGAAAGCAGAAATCTGGGCTTTTTGTGTGAGCATTATGGGATAGAATTAGAAGCACACAGGGCATTGAATGATGCTGTAGCGGCTCATTTATTGTATGAAAGACTATGTCAGGAATTTTATGAGAAGGAAGCAGATACCTTTATGCCAAAGAAGCTGATTTATCAGGTGAAGAGGGAAGGGCCGATTACTCCAAGGCAAAAGGAGCATTTGGGTAAGCTTGCGGATAAATATCATATGACTCTGATGGCAGAGGGAATATTGCAGTTAAGAGATGAGGACATAGAAATATTTGGTGAGCAGTATATTGATATTAATAAGCTAACCAAAAATGAAGCAAGCAGGTTTATTGACCGCTTGCTTGCAAGGTACGGACGATAGAGTCCTTCATGATTGAATTAAGACGCTCTGCCTGCTGGATGAGGAATTCCTTTTTCTCAGGAGTTCCTGCTTCATCATAGAGTGAAGCAAGCAAATAATAGGTTTTGCTGACATCGGTACGAGTGGATACAGAGAACTCCAGTACTTTAACAGCGAGTTCTTTTTCATTAAGAGTAACCAGCTCTTCTGCAAGCTTTTGCAGAATTCGTACCATATTTGTGTATTGAAAATCATATTGGCTTAATATAGTAATATTAGCAGTTCCGTAAGTAAGCTTAAGGTCTGTGTTGGAAATTCCTGTCAGATTGACAATTGGTGCCTGGGAAAGTTCCTTTAATTCATCGATGCACTTCGATACTGATTCTGAGCTGACAGTCGATGTCATGGACAGAAGCCAATCAGGAATTGTAATATAGTCAAGATTATCAAGGCTTTTCTTACGAACGGAGTTTGCCCGTTGTTCCTTTAGCCAATATTCTTTGGTGGAATTTTCTTCTATTGATTTTGAACGACTGATAGCGTGGTAAATAACACCACAAAAGAGTAGACAACTTGCCAAAAATGCGAAATTCATATATAATATCCTTTCAGTAAAACATTTTATGTATACGAGTTAACATATCTATTGTGTAAGGAGGCGATGCACATGTTCCGTAAAGATACACAGAAAAAGATAGCAACAGTAATCGTAGTAGTTTTGATTCTTGCAATGGTTATACCAACAGTTGCCAGTTTTCTCATCTACTAATAATATTGTATAATAATTGTTATGTAAATTGCAAGTCTGGAGACGATTATGTTTAAAAAATGGAAATTGATTATTTATTTAGTGCTGTCAATTGTAATTATCTGTGGAACAGATAGGGCAGCTTATGCAAAAGATAAAGATGATACCATTTTAGAAGGCATCTATGTAGAAAGCGTTGATTTGGCAGGCATGACTGCATCTGAGGCAACAGCTGCGGTGGAGGGCTTTATTGAGGAGCTTAAGACTAAGTCTGTAACCTTGAGTGCGGTGGAGAATCAGCAGGTTGTTGTTACGATTGGTGATTTGGGTGTAAGCTGGACAAATCGCGGTATTATAGATGATGCAGCAGCGCTTGGCAAGGAAGGCAATATTGTTCAGCGCTATAAGTCGATTCAGGATTTGAAATATAAAAATGTAATTTATGAGTTAGAGTTGGATTTTGATAAGGATGCCATTCGTACAGTAATCAGTGAAAAGGGTACGAAGTATGATATTCCTGCAGTGAATGCTTCTTTGACTTTGGTGGATGGAGAGTTTCAGTACACAGATGGGCAGAATGGTACTGCTGTTAATGTAGAGGAGTCTGTTGAGAAGGTTTATGCGTATTTGCTTGATTCGTGGAATCAGCAGGATATGGCTATAGACTTGGTGCTAACGGAAACTTTGGCAAAGGGAAGCGCAGAGGAGCTTTCGCAGGTTAAGGATTTGCTTGGAAGCTATAGTACGACATATTCTGCTGCAAACATTGCGCGTAGTAAGAATGTGGAGAACGGATGTCGTCTGGTAAATGGCACCACTCTTTATCCTGGAGAGGAATTTTCGACATTGGAGGCACTTACTCCTTTTACAGAGAATAATGGGTATTATGCAGCAGCATCTTATCTGAATGGTAAGGTGGTTGACAGCCTTGGCGGTGGTATTTGTCAGGTGTCTACAACACTTTATAATGCAGTATTGCTCTCTGAGCTGGAGACTACACTTAGAAGCAGTCATTCCATGATTGTAAGTTACGTTGAGCCTTCGATGGATGCGGCGATAGCTGAGTCATCGGGCAAGGATTTTAAGTTTAGAAATAACACGGATTATCCGATATATATAGAGGGTCATGCCAACAAGGGTAAGATTGTTTTTAATATTTATGGTAAGGAAACAAGAGACCCTGGTCATAAGGTAAGATTTGAAAGTGAAGTGCTGGAAACGACATATCCTGACCATGAGGATATTAAAGCTGACAGTTCACAACCAGTGGGCTACATCAATATCGAGTCAGCACATATTGGTTATAAGGCAAGACTTTGGAAGATTATAGAGGAAGATGGTGTAGAGGTTAGTCGTGATATTATTAACCGAAGCACTTATAAGGTATCACCTCGTTCTGCAGTTGTAGGAACAGCCAGTTCCAATGCAGACCATACCAATAGGATTAAGTCAGCGATTGCCTCAGGCAGCATTGATACTGTTAGAGCAGAGATTAATGCAATCAATGCAGAGATAGTTGCAGCACAGCAGGCGGCGCAGATACAGGCCGAGCAGCAGGCGGCATTACAGCAACAGCTACAACAGCAGCAGGCGGCTCAACAGCAAGCTACTGAGCAGGCAGTACCGCCACAGCAGTAAGATAAATAATTAGGAGCACAGTGATGAATACAGGTAAAATATCAGAAAGTATTTATAAGCGTTCTGTATATAAGACAATTCATACAACAGGATATCAGGGAAACGATACTATGGATGGCGCAGGCTTAGGGGCAGACTGCGCCATTTTGGCGTTTGATGATGCTAAGCTGGTAACAGCACAGGCTATGGCAAATGGTAAGGATGTACTTGTAGGAGCAAGAGCGTTGCATCATGCAGTGAATCATCTGGCAGCCTTTGGCTATACAGAGGCAAAGGTTACAGTATCGGTATTGGTACCTGAGGAGCTTCGTGAGATAAAGCTTCGGAATATGTTAGAGAAGCTTGTAGAGCAGGCTAAGGCAGTTGGCGCTGAGATAGCTAATACGGAGGTACATGTGCTGCCTGGATTAGCCAAGATGGTAGTTAACTGTACGGCATCCGAACTGTTAGCGGGTTCGCAGGATAGCTGTGAGACTAAGGCGAAGCCAGGACAGGATTTGATTATGACAAAGTGGATTGGTCTTGAGGGAACAGTCGCTTTGGTAGGCGAGAAGCTTACGCAGTTACAGACAAGATATCCATTGCAGCTATTAGAGCAGGCGGCGGATTTTGAAAGATTTTTATCAGTGATTCCAG
This sequence comes from Lachnospiraceae bacterium, assembly GCA_017467805.1. Classification (GTDB taxonomy): domain Bacteria; phylum Bacillota; class Clostridia; order Lachnospirales; family Lachnospiraceae; genus COE1. Next base: position 1,041 of record JAFUKJ010000092.1, on the reverse strand, counting down.
AGGCTGCCACCGCGATAAAGTCCGGCGCTACAGCAATGCATGTAGTCCGAGAGGGCGGCGTATTTGGTGCTCTTTGGGAGTTTGCACAACGTAGTGGCGTTGGACTGGTCGTAGACCTGAAGAGGATTCCTGTGAAGCAGGAAACGATAGAGGTATGCGAGTTTTTTGATATTAATCCGTATGAGCTTTTATCGGGAGGAAGTCTTCTGATTGCCGCGGATAACGGTATGGATATTGTAGCTGCATTGCAACAGCAGGGGATTGCAGCTGCCATTATAGGCAAGACCAATGATGGCAATGACCGTGTGGTAATCAATGGGGAAGAGAAGAGATTCTTAGAGCCTGCAAAGCATGATGAATTCTATAGTGAAAAAATCAAATAAATGATAATATATATAAATAAAAGAGAAAGGGAGTTTTGACAATGAGAGAAAAGATTTTATCCATAATTGAAAAGAATTGCCGAATTGAAGTAAAAGAGCTGGCCGCCATGCTTGGCGTTACAGAGGTTGATATTATGAATGAGATGGAGCAGATGGAGAAGGAAGGCGTTATCTGCGGCTATCATACATTAATAGATTGGGAAAAGACAAGTGTAGACAAGGTTAATGCTTTAATTGAGGTACGTGTAACTCCACAGAGAGGACGTGGCTTTGATAGCATTGCAGAGAGAATATATAACTATCCTGAGGTACATGCGGTGTACCTGATTTCAGGAGGTTATGATTTGCTTATCAGCTTAGAAGGAAAGTCTTTGAAGGAGATTTCTAACTTCGTATCAGATAAGCTTTCAGCATTGGATTCCGTATTAAGTACAGCGACTCACTTTATCCTTAAGAAATATAAGGACCACGGAACCGTATTAGGAAAACAGGAAATTGATGAAAGAATGCAGGTGACACCATGAGAAATCCATTATCAGATACAATTGTTAATATTAAGCCTTCGGGCATTAGAAAGTTTTTCGATATCGTTAGCGAGATGAACGACCCTGACGTAGTATCCCTCGGTGTAGGTGAGCCAGATTTTGAGACTCCCTGG
>JAFUKJ010000091.1 GCA_017467805.1 Lachnospiraceae bacterium | reverse complement strand
TTTTGCCAAAAATCTTGCACCACCTTCTCCACTAAGGTATGCGGAAACCACCTTCTTCTTAAATTCAAAACTGTATTTTGCCATAAAAATACCGACCTCCAATCGTTAGATTTTTTGGTCTAACTTTTGGGGGTCGGTACACTTACTCGGTCTGTTTTTTATAAATTTGCATAGTTACTTTAGTTCTTGAAGCTATGAATTGGAGCTGGGATTCTTCCGCCTCTGTTTACGAAAGCATCACATGAGAAATTGTTTACTGGCATAATTGGTGCATGACCTAATAAGCCGCCAAACTCTACATTCTCACCAACTGTCTTACCGATAACAGGAATTACTCTTACCGCTGTTGTCTTCTGGTTAATCATACCGATCGCAAGCTCATCTGCGATAATACCAGCAATCGTAGTTGCCTTTGTATCACCAGGAATGGCAATCATATCAAGACCAACTGAACATACACAGGTCATAGCCTCTAACTTCTCAAGAGTTAAAGCGCCTGCATTCACTGCATCAATCATACCCTGGTCTTCGCTGACAGGAATGAATGCACCACTCAAGCCACCTACATAAGAGGAAGCCATTACGCCACCCTTCTTAACCTGGTCATTCAAAAGTGCAAGGGCTGCTGTAGTACCAGGAGCACCTGCATACTCAAGTCCAATCTCACATAAAATATCTGCTACACTATCACCGATTGCAGGTGTAGGCGCAAGAGATAAATCTACAATACCAAATGGAACGCCAAGACGCTTAGAAGCCTCCTGTGCAACCAACTGGCCTACTCTTGTTACCTTGAAAGCAGTCTTCTTAATAGTCTCACATAATACTTCAAAGTTCTCTCCACGAACCTTCTCCAACGCTGTCTTAACAACACCAGGTCCGCTTACGCCGACATTAATAATAGCATCTGCCTCTGTTACGCCGTGGAATGCACCAGCCATAAATGGATTATCATCAGGTGCATTACAGAATACTACAAGCTTTGAACAGCCTGCGGAATCATTGTCCTTTGTCCACTCTGCTGTTTCCTTAATAATATCTCCCATCAGACGAACTGCATCCATATTGATACCTGTCTTAGTAGAACCAAGATTTACAGAGCTACATACTACATCAGTCTCAGCCAAAGCCTGAGGGATAGAACGAATCAAAAGCTCATCTGCCTTTGTCATACCCTTACTAACGAGTGCTGAGTAACCACCAATGAAGTTAACACCTACTTCCTTTGCCACCTTATCCAAAGTCTTTGCGATTGTTACAAAGTCCTCAGGCTTCTTGCAGGCAGCACCGCCAATCAATGCGATTGGTGTAATGGAAATACGCTTATTTACAATCGGAATACCGAATTCTTTCTCAATTTCCTTACCTGTAGCAACCAAGTCCTTTGCTACGGTCTTAATCTTATTATAAATATTCTCATTAACCTTAGCTAAATCTGAATCAATACAGTCCAGAAGACTAATACCAAGTGTAATGGTTCTAACATCAAGATTCTCTTTCTCAATCATGTTGTTAGTTTCTAAAACTTCATAAATATTAATCATAACTTTCTCCAATCATTAAATTCTATGCATCTTGTCAAAGATTTCTTCTCTCTGACACTTGATTACTACACCAATCTCTGCGCCAAGTGCATCTAACTCATCTGTTACATCGCTAAATGACTTTGTACAGTTATTGAAATCTGCAATCATCATCATATTAAAATAATTGTTAACGATTGTCTGAGAAATATCGAGAATATTAATATTGCTCTCTGCTAAGTATGTACATACCTTTGCAATGATACCTACTGTATCTTTTCCTACTACTGTAATAATTGTTTTCTTCATAATCCTGACTCCTATTCATCACACACTATGTTATTTCATTAACATACATCATAACTAATCTTTCACTAAATTTCAACCATTTGTGAGAGTTCACTTCTATTCGCGACAAAAATATTGAAATCATCGGGCTTATATCCGTTATCTCCCATGGCAATTTCTAGTCTTACCGTTTCATAGGCAAGCTCCGCTAAATTGTTCTCCTTGCTCAGGTGTCCTAAGCAGACTGACTGAAGCTTATCATTCAATAGTCTGCTTAAGAGTCTTCCTGACAGTTCATTGGACAAATGTCCCCGATTTCCTAAGATTCTTTGTTTCAAATAGTAAGGATATGGTCCCACCTGCAACATATTTACATCATGGTTGGCCTCCAGCATCAGGGCATTCATACCCTGTAAGCTCTCCACTATGTACTCATCATAGGTGCCAAGGTCTGTTACAACAGCCATCCTGCTGCTGCCATACTGAAAACGATACGCCACGGGCTGTGCAGCATCATGGGAAATTCTCATGGGATTTACCGTAATGTCTTTGATTGTCAGCTTCTCATCCGCTGACACCTCATGAAACAGTTCCTCCTCCACCTTCCCTAAGGAAGAAGACTTCTTAATCTCCCGAATTGTTCCTGCCGTGGCATAAATCGGAATGCCAAACTTGCGGCTCATAACACCCAATCCGTTGATATGGTCCGAATGCTCATGAGTAATGAGTATTCCATCAATATCCCTTCCCGTAAGAGAAAGTTGCTGCAAGCCTTCTACAATCCGCTTACAGCTGATTCCCACATCCACCAGTAAGTGTGTTGCCTCCGTTCCTACATATACGCAATTTCCGCTGCTGCCACTGGCAATACTACACATCTTCATTTTTATAAATCCTTCCAAAATACCTCTATTTTATCGCCTGTTTTTAACGGCTCCATATACTGAGCATCTCTACCGTTAATCAGGGTTACGATTTGACTTCCCTGCGCTCTTGTTGTATCAAAATTAATATAATCAAAGATGTCTACAAAGCAGTAGTCCTTCTTTCCATTCATGGAAATGGGCTTTTGATTTACAATAACCAGAATATTTCTGTTGGTATCCTGCTCCTCCATCTTCTCTTCTATTTTCTCTTCTTTTGCTTCCTGCTCCACCATGTGACGGAACACCTCTGCTGTTTCCTGCTTATCCTCTTGCTGAGTAACTGCTTCTCTCTGTGCAACTGTCTCTTCCGATACCTTCGGCTCCTCTACTACCTCTGGCTCTGCAAAAAGATATAATTCATCTCCTGAATAAATGCGTGTATCTGCCGCTGCCTCTTCACCATTTACATAGAGAGTCTTTGTCTGCTCCTCCTGTGGCATATATGCCATCAGCTGTTCATAAGTAAGGAATGACTCTAATACAATCTCATCCTCCTGCTGAATCTGATAATCGGCATCACGAAGTACACCATTTACCTTTATCGCCTTTGGCAGCTCAATCGCTTCATTATTTAACATCAGCTTCAGCTTTGCCTTATAATCAATCAAATCTGAAACTTTCAGTTCTGCATTCTTTCCAGCAGTTGCAGGCTCCATAACAATGCGGTCATTTGGCTTAATCTCATAATTGATATTTACAAGTGCTTCATTCACATAAATCTCAGCACTCTCGCCATACTCGCCCTTTGTTACACGCTTCTTGCCATTTACTGTATAATTCAAATCCTGTCCACGTCTTGGGAACAGACCGTCCTTGTCAAAGGCTGCCTGAATCGCCGCATCAATGACAGATAGCTTATTATTATCATAAAGCTTAACTTTCTTGCCATTAAAGTAGACATAGACAAAGTTATTATTCTGCTCATAGTAAGACAGACAGATACCAATTGGTGTGATAATTGTAGAATCCTTACAGCAATCCTGTGGGAACTCAATTTCATTCATAATATCTTCGCCACGAAGCGCTACTCTCTTAGGGTCGATACCAAGCTTTTCCGCAAGCTTCTCTGTATAGCCTTTTACCTTACCGCCGCCACCAACAACAAATACCGCGCTTGGTGACGAACCACCATTCATCTCGCATAAGAGCTTCGCAATCTGCTCTGTCATGTTATCAAGCTCAGGCTCACAGATTGCCATAACCTCTTCAGAAGTAATGGTCTGCTCTAAGCCCATAATATCCTCATATGTAATCTGCTCCTGCGTAGAAGCAGCTTTCTTTACCTTCTCTGCTGTTACAAAATCAATCAGACAATGTCTTGCAATTGCTTCCGTCATGCAATCACCTGCCTTAGGAATCATGCCGAACGCAAAGATACTACCGTCTTTTGTAAGAGAAACATCGGAGGTACCTGCTCCTACATCCACCATTGCGATATTAAGGAGTCTGTACTTCTCAGGAATCGCCACACGAATTGCTGCAATTGGCTCCAGTGTCATGTTGGCAACCTTCAAATCCGCCAATTCCACTGCACGATATAAACCATCAACCACATCATCAGGAAGAAAAGTCGCAATCAAATCTGCTCCCAAAGTCTTTGCTTTATGATGCTCAGGCTGGCTCATCCACATACCATTCAGATAATATTTCATCACGGAATAGCCGACACAATAGAAGTTTGTTGCACTTTCATTCTCCTCTGAAAACTGTGCAAACGCCTTTTCCATTCCTCTTGATGCTACCAAAGCAATATCATCCTTTGTGACATTCTTTTCCTTATCAAATTCAATCTCTACATTGACGTTCAATGTCTTTAATACACGTCCTGCCGCTGCAATACATACCTCATGAAAGCTACACCCAGTCTTCTCCTCCAGCGCCTCTTTAATCTCTGTTATCGTCGCTGCTACTCTGCTAATATCGTGAATCTGACCATCCAACATGGCTCTAGTCTTATGCTCACGAATCTCCTGTGCTACCACCACAAAGTTGTCTCCATCCTTGTAGCCCACAGTACCCACTACGCTTCTTGTTCCGATATCCAGACCGAATACCGGTGCTCCTTCATAATTCTTCTGATTCATTTTGTTTCCCCCATTACTTTGTTAATCTGTCTGTAGGTTTCTTCCAAATCCCCATTATTGGTAATGACCACCTGACAATGCTCCCGAAACTGTGCTTCCCCAAGCTGTTCCTTCATAATGTCTGCTATCTTCTGTTCACTATAGCTTCTGCTCTCGGCAAGACGCCTACTTCTTACCTCTATATCCGCATGTACATACCAAAGCTCATCTACAATTTCATCGTAATGCTCCTCGATTAGTAACGCTGCTTCAATAAAGAAATAGTCCACCTCGCCCCTTGCCTGTTCATAGGCTATCTGCTCCCTGATGTAGGTCTTTACCTCGGGATGTATGATTTGATTTACCTTTATTAAAATGGCTTTATCTGAAAAGATAATTGCTGCCATTTTCTTCTTATCAATGGTTCCGTCCCCATTCAGAACCTCTCTTCCTAACAGCTCCACCAATTGCTCATAGCATGTCTGTCCAGGCTCCTGCAGCATATGTGCCGCCTCATCTGCTCTGATAATCCTGCAATGGTAGTTACTTTCTATATAGGAAAGAATTTGTGACTTACCAGCGCCAACACCGCCGGTAATACCGATAATCTTCATCTTATTTTGCTTCATACCAATCCGTTCCTGTATGCAAATCTATCTCCAGCTTCACTGCAAGCTCGCAGGCATTCTGCATTTCCTCTGTTAATACCTTGCGAACCGCTTCTACCTCATCAAGTCTTGTCTCTATTAATAATTCATCGTGAATCTGCAAAATCAGCTTTGACTGCAAGCCTTCACGCTTTAACCTGTTATAGACATTGAGCATGGCAAACTTAATAATATCTGCCGCCGTTCCCTGAATCGGTGAGTTCATGGCAATACGCTCACCAAAGCCACGCTGCATAAAGTTCGAAGACTTAATCTCAGGTACTGGTCTGCGTCTTCCGAAGATGGATGACACATAGCCCTTCTCCTTGGCATCTGCCACAAGCTGGTCTAACAAGACCTTAATACCAGGATAGGTCTTAAAATACTGCTCAATATAAGCCTTTGCCTCCTTCACGGAGATACTCAAATCCTGACTCAAACCAAAGGAGCTGATACCGTACACAATACCAAAGTTAACTGCCTTTGCATTTCTTCTCTGCAAATCCGTTACCTCTTCAAATGGTGTGTTAAATACCTTAGAAGCCGTAATTCTGTGAATGTCCTCATTCTGCTTATAGGTCTCAATCAGCTGCTCATCCTTGGACATATGCGCCAGCACTCTAAGCTCAATCTGCGAATAATCCGCATCCATGAAAACACAGCCTTCCTTTGGAATAAAGACCTTACGAATGCGTCTTCCAAGCTCCATCTTCATCGGGATATTCTGTAAATTCGGCTCTGTGGAGCTTAAACGTCCTGTGGCTGTAATCGTCTGATTGAAATTCGTGTGAATACGATTATCCTCTCCGATATACGCCGCCAAGCCCTCTGCATAGGTAGACTTCAATTTTGTTAAGCCTCTATACTCTAATATATCACTAATAATCGGATACTCTCCTGCCAGCTTCTCTAATACATCTGCGGCTGTGGAATATCCTGTCTTTGTCTTCTTGCCCCCTGGAATTGCAAGCTTTTCAAATAATATCTCTCCAAGCTGCTTAGGAGAATTGATATTGAAGCTTTCTCCTGCCGCCTCATGAATGGCCGCCTCCAGCTCCTCAATTCTGCCAGTCAAAGCTTCGCCGTATGCCTTAAGCTCCTCAGGCTTCACCAGTACACCCTCGCACTCCATATCGTAAAGTACATAGGATAGCGGCATCTCTAACTCTCTAAAGAGCTTATCCATGCCATATGCCTGAAGCTTCTCCTCTAAAAGCTCCTGTGCCTGATATAACACATGGGCTTCCTCGGCAAAGTAACGAATACACTCTGCCTTTTTATCCTTTAATGCGTTTGCCAAATCAGTCTTTCCAAAGATTTCCGACCAGCTCTGCGTCGTCAATCCCAGATACTCATTGGCAATATCACCAATCTCATAATCACTCTTTAAAGGATTGATTAAGTAAGCTGCAATCTTACAGTCGAATAAATTCTTCGTAAGCTCCTGCGCCTGCAAATCCTGTGCCTTTGCAATCAAATCCTTATACTCATGCTTCACATCAAAGCAGGAAATCATGGTATCAGCCTTGTAAAGACTTTCTAACAGCCATTCCTTGGTAAGCTCAGCACCCGCCTCCAGATAATAAACCTTATCCTCTTCGATACAAAGTACTAAGCCAAAGCTTCCTGTCTCTTCCTCCATCGTAAAAAACATCTGTCCTGATGCACCAGCAATAAGACTTCCACTTTCCTTACCATCGGTCTCTATCAAGCGATATGAAAGACACTTAGCATCCTTACTGCGGGTAAATATCTCCTTAGCATCTGCCTTGGTCTTAACCTCTATCAGCTTATACTCTGTACTCTTCTTAGCTTCCTTTACCTCGAACTTAGAAAGCATATTCTTGAACTCAAGCTGCTTAAAGAGCACATATGCTTCCTCTGTAAACAGATTACCAAGCCTTGCCTCTTCATAATCAAAGTCAATCTGTGCATTGGTCTCAATCGTAGCAAGCACCTTGCTCAAATCCGCCAAATGCTTATTCTCAATAAGGCTTTCCTTAATGCTCTTCTTCGTAATCTCCTCAATATGCTCATAGATTCCCTCTAAAGAACCGTAAGTCACCATCAAATCTGTCGCTGTCTTGGTACCAACCTTTGGTACACCTGGAATGTTATCCGCGGTATCTCCCATCAGTGCCTTAAGCTCTATAAACTGCAAAGGTGTTACCTGATAAGCTTCCTCTACATCCTTTGCGTAATAATCCTCTATCTCTGTCTTGCCACCCTTGGTCTTAGGAATACGAATCTTAATCTTATCCGTGGCAATCTGCAGTAAATCGCGGTCTCCTGATACTAAAGATACCTCCATACCCTCACGCTCAGAACGCTTCGCAATGGTTCCCAGCAAATCATCCGCCTCGTAGCCTGCCTTCTCTACAATACGAACGCCCATAGCAGTCAGAACATCCTTAATCACAGGCACCTGCTCTCTTAACTCCTCAGGCATCGGCTTTCTCGTACCCTTATATGCCTCGTACATCTCATGTCGGAAGGTTGGTGCCTTCACATCGAATGCAACGGTGAGATAATTAGGCTTCTCCTCATCCAATATCTTAAATAAAATATTCAAAAAACCATAAACCGCATTGGTATGCAAGCCCTTGGCATTGGTCAAATCCGGTACACCATAAAATGCTCTGTTCAAAATACTGTGTCCATCAATTAATACGATTTTGCTCATTTCTATCTATGCCTTTCTGTCACTTTCGGGCTTCTATTTATATATCGGTTTTTGTTGACATAAAGATAACCCTTCGTACTCATTTTTTGTAAACAAATTGTTCTTTTTATACTTATTACAATATACTACATTTTGCTCTTTTTTTAAAGTTCTTATGAGTGTTCTTTCCATACCATGTTTTTTCTTGTATTTTTACCCAAACTCAATTGTGCAACTTATGGTAATTTTACATAACCTCCCCTACAAGCCACTTTATCTCCCTTAGCTTAGTCTTACAGTTATTACATCTCTTTATTTTATCATCTATCTTAGTTCTACAATATACACAGTACATAGTCTCCCTCTTTCGTTATTCATATTATAGATAGTTAAATGTTCACTTAGATTGGAATTCTGTTGAGCCATGCACAGATGGACCGAATTGACTGCTGGGAGCTTGCTCACAAAAGCATACATTACGACTTGGCTGTATACGGCGAATTCCGAATGTAGCATGATGTCACCTATCACTATTATCTAGAGAATTACGTATTTTGGTGTACCACAGCGATTTTTGCTCTCCTGTACACCTTTTTTGCTGTAATACAAGCATATCTGGTGTACCACAGCAGTTTTACGCTCTCCTGTACACCCTTTTTGCTGTAATACAAGCATATCTGGTG
>JAFUKJ010000090.1 GCA_017467805.1 Lachnospiraceae bacterium | reverse complement strand
CAGCAAAGTTTATGATTACGTTAGGAGATGAATTCCAAGGATTATTAGGACAAGGAGAACATGTAGTTGATATCATTGAAGAGATTCAAATGGAAATGTATCCCGTACAAATTAGATTTGGGATTGGAATAGGAGAAATCACGACAGATATCAATGCTGAGATGGCAATTGGTGCAGATGGACCAGGGTATTATATGGCCAGAGAGGCGATAGAAACTGTAAAGCGGAATGAGCAAAAGAGTAAAATACAAGCTGCTGATATTGCAATTGCTACAAGTAGTTGTATCCAGTATCAATGTGAGTTGATGAATACTGTTTTTTCTTTGATGTCGGTTATTAAAGAGCATTGGACACAAAGACAAAGAGAGATTATATGGGAGTTTGATAAACATAATGGTAGTCAGGCGGAGTGTGCAGATAGATTGTTAATTAAGCAATCGTCTGTACAAAGGAGTTTGGTGAGCGGTAACTATTATGCTTATAGAGAGGCAAAAGATACATTAAAAAAAGTACTAAGGGAGATAGGAAAGAAGGATGTTTAAAAACATATTATTGTTTGTTTTAGTAGGGCATATTTTGGGAGACTTTTATTTTCAAACAGAAGATATGGCTGAGAAGAAAAAGAGTAAGATTAGTTGGGTTTTGGTGCATGGATTGCTATATGCAGGAGCGGTTTTTGTTATTAGTATTCCTTTCATTTCACAAGAGGTACTGGTGATAGCAGGTAGCGTGGCTGTTTTGCATTTTGTGATTGATATGATAAAGTTTTTGTGTACAAGGAAGAAGAAGGATAATTCAAAGATATTTGTTATTGACCAGTGTGCACATATGCTCTGCCTGATTGGTGTTGCATATGTGAGTGCAAAGTGCAATTATCAGATAAATTCAAATATGGTATTGAAAGACTTTTTTGATACGATAGGGATTTCGCAGTTGATGTTTGCAAAATGGGTACTGGGATTGTTATTGATACATAAGCCTGCAAATATATTAATACAGAATCTTATATGTGAGTATAAGCCGAAAGAAAAAGTGGAGAAGATACAGTTTAAGCCGGATCATAATGCAGGAAGAATGATAGGTTCGGTAGAAAGAATACTTATGTTTGTACTGATGTATATGAATCAGTTTTCTGCAATCGGCTTAGTATTAACAGCAAAATCGATTGCACGATATGACCAAATATCTAAGGACAAGGATTTTGCCGAGTACTATTTGTTAGGTACATTAATCAGCACAGGGCTTGTTATCACTTGTGCAGGAATTTTGTTTGGCATAAATTGATTGTAATTGATATGAATCTATGCTACAATACATTCAATATTTTTGGAGGATATAGCTATGAACATTTTTATGATGAACAGCTTAAGACGAAGAGAGAGACGTAAGCTCTTGTGATTCATGTAGATTTTCCGCATGGTTGCAAGAGGTGTACGTCTTGTTTCCGTGCGGTGCTGTTTTATAGATGTCATAGATGCAGAACCGTAATGGATTTAGTGGATACTATTTCATTGCGGTTTTTTTATTTCTCAAAACGATAATTTAGGAGGTCAAAATGAAGGAAAAGGTATGTAACAAGGTGGCGGAGATTTTTGAAGAAATCTCATATGAACAGATTTATGAAATGATGGAGATTCCTACGGATGAGAAAATGGGAGATTACGCGATTCCGTGCTTTGCATTGGCGAAGCTATGGCATAAGAATCCAGTGTTGATTGCAAAAGAGATGAAGGAGATGTTGGAGCCTTATAGCGAAGAACTGGGAATTGAGAAACTTGAAAATGTAGGTGGTTACTGCAATATTTTTGTGAACAGAGCAAAGTATGTAGAAGCAATTATGGAACAGATGCAGCAGGATTTTGGAGTGAAGAAGTCGGGAATAGGCAAGACGATTTGCATGGATTATTCTTCTCCCAATATTGCAAAAAACTTTCATGTGGGACATTTGCGGACGACGATTATTGGTAATTCATTGTATAAGCTTCATGAAAAGCAGGGGTATCAGGTGGTACGAATCAATCATTTGGGAGATTGGGGGACGCAGTTTGGAAAGCTGATAGTTGCTTATAAGAACTGGAGCAGTAAGGAGGCTGTAGAGGAAAATGGCATCGAAGAGCTGATGCGTATCTATGTGAAGTTTAATACGGAAAAGGATGTACATCCTGAGTTAATGGAGGAAGCCCGTGCATGGTTTGTGAGGATGGAACAGAATGATGAAGAGGCACTTGCCATTTGGAATTGGTTCAAGGAAATCAGTATGGTGGAGTATGAGCGGGTTTATAAGCTGTTAGGAGTTTCTTTTGATTCCTATATTGGTGAGAGCTTCTATCGTGACAAGGTACCTGCTTTGGTTGCAGAGCTTGAAGAAAAAGGATTGTTGAAAGAGAGTCAGGGAGCAAAGATTATTGATTTGTCTGAATATGATATGGCGCCGTGCCTAATTACAAAAAGTGACGGCGGTTCTATTTATCATTCTCGTGATATTGCGGCGATTTTATATCGTAAGAAGACCTATGACTTTGAGAAGTGTCTGTATGTTACAGGTTCGGAGCAGTCGCTGCATTTTAAGCAGGTATTTAAGGCAATCGAGTTGATGGGATATGAGTGGCATGATAGTTTGGTACATGTTCCATATGGATTGGTGAGTTTGGAGGGAGCAAAGCTTTCCACACGAACTGGAAATATTGTTTATGCAGAGGATATTTTGAAGGAAGCAACCGAGCGTGCAATGAAGGCGATACAGGAGAAGAATCCGAACCTACCTGACAAGGAAACTGTTGCAAAACAGGTTGGTGTAGGTGCTGTCATTTTTCATGATTTATATAATCAGCGTATTAAGAATGTGAATTTCTCTTGGGATGAGGTGTTAAGCTTTGAGGGAACGACAGGACCTTATGTGCAGTACACCTATGCACGCGCGAAGAGTATTTTGCGCAAGTGTGGCGGTATGCAGGAGATGACGTCGATTGATTATGGTGCTTTGACAGATGATATTAGTTTTACATTGGTAAAGACTTTGTTAGGATATGAGGAAGCGATAGCCAATGCGGTGGAGCGTTATGAGCCGTCTGTGGTAGCGCGTTATCTTATTGCGCTTGCAACAGCTTTTAATCGTTTTTATCATGAGTGTCCGATTTTGCAGGCTGATGAGACAAAGAAGCAGGCGCGTCTGCTGTTGGTAGATATGGTGCAACAAGTGATTAAAGATGCTTGTGGCTTACTTGACATGGAATGCCCAGAGGAGATGTAGGTGGGCAATATTTGCACACGTGAGAGCAATTCTTGTCCTATACAAAGAAGTTCGTATTTGCTAACATAAGTAAAAGAGGTATGAAAAGTACGGGGGTGCATGATGGAACTAGAACAGATAAAACATTTTCTGCACGGTGGAGACTATAATCCTGACCAGTGGTTAGACAATCCAGAGGTGTTAGAGGACGATATCAAATTAATGAAGCAGGCGGGTGTTAATGTAGTAACACTTGGCGTATTTTCGTGGACAAGTCTGGAGCCAGAGGAGGGCGTATATACCTTTGAGTGGCTGGATGATATTATGGATAAGCTCTATGAGAATGGAATCTATGTGATACTGGCGACACCGAGCGGGGCGAGACCACCATGGATGGCAAGGAAATACCCTGAGGTAATGCGAACAGGTGAGGACAGAGTTCGTATGCTTTATGGCGGGAGAGAGAACCATTGCGAATCCAGTGAAGTATGGAGAGCAAAGGTAAAAGAGATAGATGAAAAGCTGGGCGAGCGTTATGCCAAGCATCCTGCTTTGATTATGTGGCACTTGTCAAATGAAATGTATGGAAGATGCTATTGCGACAAGTGTGCAGCCAATTTTAGGATATGGTTACAGAAGAAATATGGCACGATAGAGCAGTTAAATAAGCAGTATTGGAGCGCATTTTGGAGCCATAAGTATACAAGCTTTGACGAGATTGAACCACCGTCAAAGCATGGAGAGATGCAGATGCACGGATTGGTAATTGATTATCATAGATTTTATTCGGATTTGCAGATTTCATTTGTGGAGATGGAAAAAGAGGCAGTTAAGAAATACAACCCTGATATTCCTGTAACCACGAATATGTTCCATCTCAATTGCGGTATCAATTATGACAAGCTGGCAAAGTCTTTGGATGTTATGAGCTGGGACAGCTATCCGAGATGGCACTGTCAAAAGGATAAAAGTACAGAGTGGGAGAATGCAGTGGGAGCAGGTTTTACCTTTGATTATGTAAGAGCCTTTAACCAGCGACCGTTTTATCTAATGGAGAGTGTGCCAAGCGTACCGAGTCAGTTTGAATTCTGCAAGGTAAAAAGACCAAAGCTGCATATGCTTAGTGCCATGCAGACTCTTGCGCATGGTGCAGATTCTGTGCAGTATTTCCAGTGGCGAAAGTCCAACGGTGCGATTGAGAAGTTCCACGGTTCTGTAATCGACCATAATGGAAGTGCGGACACCAGAGTATTTCGTGATGTGTGCGAAGTGGGAGCTAAGCTACAAGAGCTTTCCTATATGAAGGGAACAGATACCAAGGCAGAGGTGGCTGTTATCTATGATTATGATAATATTCAGGCATTAAATGCGCAGGTAGGCTTACGAAAGGATAAGAGCTTTTGGGAGAAGCTGTCACAAATCCATTACGAAGCCCTTTTGAAGAGCTATGTGAATGTGGATGTAATCAGTGCAGATGCGGATTTTTCGCAGTATAAGGTGATTACGGCACCAGGACTTTATATGTTCAAGCCGCAAACGGCGGAAAAGATTCGTAGGTTTGTGGAGGCGGGAGGTTCCTTTGTTCTTACCTATTATAGCGGTTTGGTAAATGAGAATGACCTGTGCTTTAGCGGAACTCTTGCAAATCCTGTGTTTGCGCCATATTCCTTAAATGATGTATTCGGCATCAAAGTCAAGGAAACTGATGGACTTTGCGACGATGAGTATAATGAGATTGCATACAATGGGCAATCCTATAAGGCATTAACCTGTTGCGATTTGTTAGAAGTAGAGGATGCAACTTCTTTGGCAGAGTATAGTCATGACTTCTATGCAGGTATGAGTGCAGTAACGAAGAAGCGGTTTGGAAAAGGCAATGCGTATTATGTGACATGTCATACGGAGAATGATTTCCTTCGCGCTTTATATGAGGATGTATTAGAGGACGCAGGAGTTTCTAAGATTATTGACGTTGACTATGTGAAGGATGTTATGGTGCGTGAAAGAGGCGGGCATATCTTTGTAATGAATTTCAGCACGGAGGAACGTGTGATAAAGGTACATGATGAAGATATTGTGTTAGGTGGGTATGGATATGAAATTTTATAGGAGGACAGCATATGCATTTTAAATATTGCCCATACTGTGGCACAAAAGCTATTATGAAGGAAATCGGAGATGAGGGAGAAATTCCGTATTGCGATAAATGTGAGATACCACTGTGGGATATGTTTACGACTTGCATTATTTGTGCGGTGGTAAACGAGCAGCGTGAGGTGGCGTTGCTTAGACAGGACTATGTATCAACTACCAGCTATGTCTGCGTGGCAGGAGTGATGAAGCTTGGAGAGTCAGCGGAAGAGACTGCCTGCAGAGAGGTAAAGGAAGAAATCGGACTGGAAGTAGAGAAATTGCAATTTATTAAGACTTATCCATTAGATAGGAAGGAAATGCTGATGATTGGCTTCAAGGCATGTGTGAAAAAAGCAGAGTTCAAGCTTTCAGGAGAAGTGGATTCTGTAAAGTGGTTTTCCTTTGATGAGGCTTTAGAACAGATTCGAGAGGGAAGTATTGCATGGCAGTTAGTAAAGACGGCGATTGAGGAGTCAGTGTGAAAGGGCATGGTTATTAGCATGAATAAGAGTGAGTTATTATTTTACGATGCATATGAGCAGTTCTATGAAATGGCAAAGACTTCAAAGGCATTTGCAGGATTTTGCAAGGAGGCATTTGGTGAGGACTTTTCGCAGGACGGCTTTAGTGATAGAGGGCAGATTGATATGATACTGCTATACATTCCCACAGAAGGGAATGTACATATATTGGATATTGGCTGTGGCAATGGTAAGATGCTTGGGTATTTGCAGGAGAAAACGGGAGCATATACCCATGGTTTTGATTATTCAGAGAAAGCGATAGCTACAGCAAAGGCTTTATATCCGACAGATTCAGAATTTAGAGAGGGAATTATCGGTGAGATAGAGTATGCTGAGAATTCCTTTGATGTGATTACCTCTATGGATACCATGTACTTTGCACAGGATATGACTGCGTTTGTAGGACAGGTTAAGTCGTGGCTGAAGCCAGACGGTGTGCTGTATGTGGGATATCAGGAGGGTGATGTCATGCCAAAGACTGAGAACGCTGGTACAACAGAGCTTGCTAAGGCACTTGCCGCAAACGATTTGAAATATGATGTGACGGATATTACAGAAGAGGTTTATGAATTGCTTCGCAAGAAAAGACTGGCAGCGATGAAATATAAGGCGGAGTTTGAGCAAGAGGGAAATAAAATGTGGTACGAGATGCTTGTTGCTCAGACAGAAT
>JAFUKJ010000089.1 GCA_017467805.1 Lachnospiraceae bacterium | reverse complement strand
TTTTGCCAAAAATCTTGCACCACCTTCTCCACTAAGGTATGCGGAAACCACCTTCTTCTTAAATTCAAAACTGTATTTTGCCATAAAAATACCGACCTCCAATCGTTAGATTTTTTGGTCTAACTTTTGGGGGTCGGTACAGAAAACTCCGT
The DNA here is from genome assembly GCA_017467805.1 of Lachnospiraceae bacterium. Taxonomy (GTDB): domain Bacteria; phylum Bacillota; class Clostridia; order Lachnospirales; family Lachnospiraceae; genus COE1. The sequence continues at coordinate 50,463 of JAFUKJ010000089.1, read as the reverse complement.
GCCTGTTATTTTACCTACTTTATTCCATTTTTTTAAAGATACCTACTACAATCATGACAGCTACACATATAATCAAAAGATAGAACGGTAAATATTCATCCTGTGTAAGGGGCTTCTCATATGTAATCTGCATACATAATCTACCTGACTCTTTTTTAGCAATTTTCATAACTCCCGCTTCCGTGTCGGTCTGTGTATCCATGCTAAGGTTCAGATAATACCCCTCGCCGCTTTCAAGCTCCAGCCCAGATATAACCTCCTGCCATCTGTAATTGATGATTGCAAGTCGGGGAATCTTTTTCATATAGACACAGTTCCCTTCCAAATCAAATACTTCAACTACCAGATTCTCCATATTGGAGCTTACAAAAGTATTATCCAGATAAATATTTACTTTCTTTAGCTTATTGTAGGAAGGCACAAATGGCTGCCTAACTGCATAGCCGCTTTCCAAATTCCAAAAATCCAATTCAACGCCTATTGCATCGGAATGCTTAACCTCCTTCGATAGCTCCAATAAGGAGAAGCTCGAGCAGATTAAGCACGCTGCAATAACAACTATCATCGCATAGATGTATTTAATACTTTTTTTCACATTGTACCTCTTAGTGAAGTGAAGTCATTAATTGAACTTCACATAAATTCTTCCAATTTCTACTTCATCCGAATTGGTTCCTTCGTGATATAGATTATACCTCAATCCCGTTTGGTCTGCATAATCAGAAGATTCAATATCTCGCATCTTTGTACTATTGAAACGTTTTACCTTACAACCATCGATATAAATACTAAATCGATATTCACCAGATACTGAACTTTGGATATTCTCAAATTTTAAATCTGTAGAATTGAACTGTAATCCAACATTACTCGGTGCCGCTGATTCAACCCAGTTACCAGCTTCATCCTTCTTCTCAATGACGTAGCTCACATTTCCCTGTACATCACCAAAGCTAATATATTCTCCGCTCACAGTATATGTATAACTTTGACCAGCAACCATTGACTTCGGATTATTTTCTGTTCCAATTCCATAAACAAATCCTGCATCTGCATTGACTGTTTCGGTAATACGTATTTTAGATGCTCCGATTTTATATCTTTTTGCATATTCAGCTACAGGAGTGGTCACTGATTCATTCCATTTCTTTTCGTATCCTTCAAATCCTGTTCCAGCCGCAACCACTGCATTATCAGCTGGATAATATATCTTATTACTATCCTTTGCCAACAATACAACAATCATTTCTATCTCATAGGCTTTATCAGGGTCTAAAGACTGGGTTTCAAAATTATCCAATTTCATAGGTGTCGTATTGCCTTGTATCGTTTCACGATATGTTGACCATTCACCATAACTGTTATCAGCATTAATTGTTCGATATCTCCAGTAATAATATAACTGCTTTTCAATTCCATCATTGATATAATATGACGAATCAACATTTACAGTTAGGTATTCTCCCTCTCCATCAAACCAATATGGCTGACCTCTTCGGAATCTAGTACCATCTACATCATACGTCGGCACCTCAGGCTCCTCTGGCACCACTACAGGTACACCATCACTGGTAATTGGATAAATCATATCTACTATCGGATCGTATGCTACATGGGATTTGTTAGTTCCCGCAGTATGCATAGCCGTACAAATTGCCTTAATCGTGTATCCCACAGGTAAATCCTGACTTAACTTAAACTGACAGTTAGCCGTAGCTCCTCCTGTGTTAGTATCTCCTGTAATATCCGTAATATAGTCGCTATAAACAACAGGTGCACCAGATGCATCCGTTACCTCAAATGCCCACGCTACTGAATATGGGTCTACATACGCATACGCACCTTCATCATAAGGATTACCGTCAAGCTTTGCCAGATGAATACCTGCAAGCGAAGCTTCCAGACTATAAATCTGTCCCGCCGCATGGGCATCCAAAGTATCATCTGTATCATGTCCGTTAAGAGTCATGCTCTCCACACGTCTGACATATATCGTAATATCATCTGATGCCAGAAGTGAACCATGTGTATCATTTGCATATACCGTTAACGTCATCTTGCCGTCAGCATCACCATGCTCCGCTGCACCTGCCTTAATCACCAAGGATTTGGCATCAACATTAGGTGTTACCCCCGTGTCATCGTCACCCGCTCCTGATAACGTGTAATCCCATGTAAACGATGTTCCATCTGCATAAGCACCATCGATTACGTTATTTAACGTGATACTCTGTTCTGGCTCAATTACCATCACATCTGGAACACTTACCGTTGCCCAGTCATATGCCACTCCATCACTCACAATCGTCATACTCTGGTAAATATCACCATAAGGATTACCTGATTTATTATACTTAGTACCTGATACTTCTCCCCTTGGATGCAGTGCTCTACAGGTCACTTTAATCTTATATCCGTTCGGCAAATCCTGATCTAATGTAAATTCACACTTTGCCGACGCATTTACATCTGTATTCTCGTCCTTTTCATTTACTGTAATGTAATCATCTATATTGGTTATCGCGTTTCCCGAAGCATCTGTTCCTTCAAAGGTCCACTCTACCCTGTATGGGTTCTTATACTCATAAGCAGGGTCTATTGCAGGATCCAAGGTAGGGTCATCATACTTGTTACTATATAATTTTGACAGGTTTAAACCCGATAAACCAGATGTCAGAGTATATTTCTGTCCAGCTGCATGTTCATCCAATCCATGATTATATGAGTATGGCATAGTCATACTCTCTATACGTCTTACAAATACAGGTATCGTAACACTGGCTATAGGATTGCCGTTAGGTGCATTCCTGTCTGTCTTAACCACCAGAAACAGCTGACCGTCTTCACCCTTCTGCTCATTCACCCCAGCAGATAATCTCAACGTGCTGGTGCTGCCAGGCTCAAGACCTACGCTTGAAGTGGTATCTGAAGAATCCTGCAAATAGTAAACGCAAGTAATATTGCTTCCATCTGCATAATGTCCCGTTACCGTTACATCAATTAGTATAGACTGTCCTGCCTCAACAATAATCGTTCCCTCTGGCAGCGTAATCGATGCCCAATCCGAAGGTGTATATGTATTCGCTGTTACATTATCATTTCTCGATGTCACATTATATGTTGCAGAATACTGTCTGCCATCCTGCTCTAATCCAAGACTTAAGATTACACTATGAGTTGAACCAAAGTTAGAAATATCTACTCCAAAGTCAGTCACATTCCCCGCAACATCATACTGTGCAGATACCACTGCCCCCTCTGTCTTCTGATACTTCAAGGTATGCGCTGACGCACTGTAATAAATGTCATAGCTCTCTGTCAGTCCATTCACAATCTGCAAACGTCTGTCTACACCTGCTGCACCTGCTGTAATTGCCTCTGCCTCTGAGCTAACTGGTACCCATGTACCTGCATTATCATAATAGTAATTCACTGACTCTGTAGCATCCACAATCAGATTCTCAATGACATTAATCGTAACCTGCGCTTCCTCCTGCAAGGAGGTCTCTGCTGTTCCACTACGGAAGGTTCTGGCTGTAACCACAAGTACGCCTCCTATAATAGCCATAATACAGCTAAAAATAGCAAGCGCACACAACAACTCAACAATTGTAAAACCACGATTATTTTTCCTTATACTCCGCGTCTCCCTGCTCATAATCCTTTCCCTTCATACTCTCTCTCAATTCATAGTTATCTTGCCTGTAGGCGGTACCAACGTAATCGTCCTAACCGTGGACGCCTTTGAAACCTTAATCTCTTCGCAATACTTCGCAGTGCCCGAAACAGGGTCTATCAATACAGGGGCAAATCCGCCTGACGAACGGTCAAATTCTATCCTAAGAACTGTACTGCCACTAATTGTCCATTCCGAACCATCTGACAGCTTATAAACCACCGTTACATCCTTATCCCCAACTGTAGCTACTGTCTCAACAGCAGTATCTGTAGGACCGTTCTGTATAATCTCCTTTATCTTAATAAGATTATCACTATCCCGATAAAGAATATATTCAAGCGAAAACTTCCCCATCGCCTTTGTGCGGCTGTTCTGCATGGAATAAGTAATCTTCTGCGCGCATTCATCTGCCGCCTTACCGCTAATCATATTGATACCAAAGCCTGTTATGCCAATGATAATCGACATAATTGCCACCACTATCATCAACTCAACAAAGGATATTCCTCTATTATCCTGCTTCATCCTGCTACCATGCCCTTCCATAACCTGAACATCTTGTATTAACTATACTTCGTCCAATTCTTAAATACAACATAATCTTCTATCAAAATATTGTCTCGTACATTATCCGCGCCAGTTGTCCAACTGCCAGAACTATCAATACTCCAGTTGAATCCTGGAGCCTCAATATAGATATCCGTCTGAATCATAGTGTTATAACCATCACTCGTCGTATAGCTTACCACAACATCCTCTAATACGACAACTGCATCATCAATTCCGTCTCCATCTACATCCATCATATTACGCGACCAGCCTGCCACCTGATAAATACAGTCACTGCTATCTGAAGTAAGACCGCAATTTTCTTTTAAAACCTGTAAATCAGAAGTAGCCAAACCTATTTTTGCATTCCATAATGCTTCCATCTCACTCAGAAACTTCTGCTCATATAGCAGCATTCTCTGGTCAAATGACAGATTTGCATATTGTATAATAGTCGTCTCATATGCTGTCTGACACGCCTTAGACACATCAACCATCAGCACACTCTTGATTTCCTCTAATGCGGTCTCTGTTATATAAAAGCTTTTCGCATTCTGATACTCTAGCTGCTTTGTCTTATAGTTCATCGCAGACACATAGAGCAATACTGTAATCAGAACTGACAAAAAAGCCACAACAACCATAACTGTAACAATGGCTGAACCTCGGTTATCCTTCTTCATTCTCTCTCTCATACTGCACCTGCTTAATCACTAACCGTTCCTGATAAGGAAGCAATTACCTCGCTTTCACCTGCCTCTTTCATATCTATCTGTACCTTGTACATCAATTGATAGCTCTCTGACGTATCTGTCATATACGAACTTTTACTATTAATATCTCCTGAGTAGCTGGTATAAGTCAATGCTGTATGCTCATACAGATGCTCTTCAATGTTATGACGCAGATTCACCACATCCGTTCCGCCACTATCCACTACAATCTGTGGTCCATAGCTATTCTCTTTATGTCTTATAGTTGTCTCATCAAATCTTGTATTAATCTGCTTGAGCAGATAGCATTCTAAGGAGTCTACTCCAAAGCCCGTAGTCTCTATCCTAATCTCATCCTGTATATCACTGCCATTGAGATAAAGCCCACCATATGCTGGATAATAGTAGAGAAATACTCTCTCCAAATTAGCTTCATTGGCATTATCATACGCTACCATAGTGTAATATCCCATAGGGATATCTACAATAACCTGTACCTTAAACCATTCAGGTGTCCCACCAGACACATCCATAAAGTCATGTGTTCCATCAGGTGTTACAGCGCCCGCCGTTGCATAATATGGATAATCCTCTACCATATAATAGTAGTTCATGCTATAGCTTACGGTGGTATTCGTGGCTCCCTTTTCTATCTTTACAATAATCTCACGCTTTTTACACTTTATGTAATTCGGTGAAATATCCGTCAGCTCATAATCATTCTTCACTTTATCATTGTCAGGGTTATTCAGCCAAGTCTGAATCTGACCTACTACACTACTCTGAAAATGTGCCTGTATTAAAGAAACCGCAGAGGCATCATACACCTCCTGCATACGAAGCATCGCATCTGTATAAGGATTCATATCCTCCAAAGTCAGCAGAGAAGTTGTACTCTCATAGGGTACCGCCGTAATCTCCACATCATATAGCTGTGATTCATTCTTCAACTTCTCAATCTCAAAGGTATACTTTTTCGTAGTGGTATCATATGTTCCACTATATGTAACCTCTCCGCCTGCGCCCTCCTGCTCAAAGCCATTAAAGCCGCTGGCATTTGCCTGAGTCAAAAGCTCATTAAGGCTATACGCCTTAAAGGTCTCCATCAGACTCTCTGCTGTAAGTGTCATACCCTGACGCAGTCTCGCCTTCGCATTATATCTGCTAGTCGTTACCATAATAGACATCAGCGGAACAACGACTATCGAAAGAATTGCCATAGCAATGATAACCTCAACCAATGTCAATCCAAGGTTATTTACTTTTCCTCGTCTCTCTCTTTGTTCTCTCTTCATTTATCCAGGCTCCCTAGTAGAAGATATCATCCGTACCACTCAGATATTCATCAATATCAGGATATACATACTCCTTGCCTGTGCCAGATGCATTGTAGAATCTCAGATTAATCGAACCCTCAAGCGTACCGACCTCTTCACCCTTTATATATGTAATACTGCTGATTCCGATTCTGTTATCAGAAGCATAAATCTGCTCAACACACTCCTTAAGATTATCATAATCAGTTATATTCACATAGGTTGCACTCTTCTGCATAAAATCAATCTCATGCTCCAAGCCTTCAATGCCTGCTCCTGCAACAATCTGCTGTGGAACCGCATATACCATGGCATTATCCTGCATATTAATTGCACTAATACTGATATCCGCATTCTCCTGGAGCTGCACCGCCAGCATAATTACATCCTCAGGCTTGGTATCTGCTGGATACTGTACCAGAATCTTATCAACTTCTTCTACTACAGCGTCCATCTCCTCCTGATACTTATCCATATTGTCATAATATACCTTAAGATCACTCAGCGAATTACGAAGCTGTCTGTTCGACCGTTCAAGCTCCCATGTCTTCTCAGAATAATCCATGTAAACAAATACATATAATAATAATATAATAACTGCCCCAACTGCCACAATTGCGGTCAGAACCTTTTTCGTAAAATATGATTTAAAATTCTGCATCTTACTTCCTCCGCTACTGTGTAACCTCTGCTGTGGTATCATCTGTAATCAAATCTGCCGATACAGGTGCCTCCAATGTAACAGGATAGTAAAGACAGGTAACTGTGAAGTTTACCACCTTTGCACCACTCTCTGACTCATCCTCTACTACGGAGTTAACCGATACAGACATAATACTGTCAAACTCTCGTAAGGTCTTAATAACACCTGCTGCAGTCTCCTTATCCGCTACACTCACATTCATCACACACTGCAGGTCATCGGACAAAAAGCTTTCAAGGCTTGCCTCTGTCGGAAGCTTCTCTTCCAGCTCAGCTAAGAATACCAGTAAAGCATCATTGGCATGCTCCGTACTCCTCTTTCCATAGTCTACATGCTCATATAACTTCAATGCAGCCGCATATTCTTCATATAAGGTCTTTGCCTCCAGATATATCTGCTCCTGCTGCTTTAGCTTAGCCTCCTCCAATAGCTGCGCCTGATACGGTAATAAGGATGTTACCACTATCGCAACGCTTGCCACGATTACCAGTACAATCATCAGTATACTTGAAGTAAAGTAATCTACGTCCATCTTACCCTTAGGCTGAATATTCATCATACCCAGTGGTGCGATGCTGGCACCAATACATCCAATATAAGCAGATATCCATACGTCATCTGTTACTGTTAGTGTAAGTCCAAATCCCTGTACATTTGGAATATACTGTGTCCGAATTCCCGTCTTCTCCTGAATCGTAGATAGTACCTCTGCATACTCCGAGTATGTACCAATTACATTAATCGCAGATACATAGTTTCCCTCTGCCTGTGCCGCATAGAAATCAATAATACGAAGCATCGTACCCACGATAAGCTCCATCGCGTCCGCAAGATCCTCTTTTCCCATAATCGGTCTTCCGATACCATAATGAACGCTTCTCTGTAATGCCAGCGTACCATCCTTCATAATCGTTACAATGGCATTCTCAGGTTCAATCTTCACAAAAAGCTCTGCTTCATTACCCACCATCGGCTTTACCGCCTGCTGAATCGCATTGCCCATATAATCTATATTCTCAAGAGTCCATCCACACAGCTCTGCAAGTATTTCATAGTTCCTAAGCAAATCCTTCTCTGCTGCCACTACCAAAGCTCTGTGTCGCCCTGCATTCTCGTCCTCTTTGTCATAGGTATGCAAAATAGTATGTGTTACCACATACTCCTCTAATTCCATTGGAAAATACTCCGACAGATTCGCATCAATTACATTTGCTACCTGTTTAAGCTTTACCGCTGGAAGTGTTACTTCTCTTGTAATAATCTTGCTGGAATAAATGGAGAAAATAACCTTCTTGGTCTTAATCTCCTTCTCTGCCAGCTTAGCCAATATCTGTTCCTTGAGGTCCTCAAGTCTGTCCCTCATCAGATAACCGTCTGATACAATACCATCTGGTGTATCAATCTCTATACACTGATAAATCTTTGGATTCTTTATCTTATAATCAATCTCACAAATCTTTGTGGTTAAATAACCAATCTCTATGCAAAGCACCCTTGCCTTCGCCATTTCTCTCGTCCTCTCTTCTTTGCCTATATGGCATATAGGGACACATACCAATTAATAAACTCTGGTCCCCATAACGCACTGATTGCGATTCCCGCAGCCAGATACGGTCCTAACGCAAGCACATTACCCTCTTCGGATATGCGCATACGAATCAAATGTATTACTGAGCCTATGATACAGCCCAGTGTAAACGCCAAAAGATTCTGCTGCCAGCCAAGCAGTAATCCGCTTGCCGCCATCAGCTTAATATCTCCGCCTCCAATTCCACGTCCCTTTGTTACCCAATAAATCAGTAACAAAAAGCCACTGACACATATCATGCCAATGATATACTGTAACCAATTCTGATAATCGGTTACCACTCTCACAACACCAAGTGCTGCGATAAACCAATTAATTCCTACTGGAATCTCATAGGTTCTAAAATCAATCACACTAAGCACGATTAACGCACTAAATAGCAGGCAATATAGCAGTGACTCTAAGGTCACGCCACATTCTGCCACTATTAACACATAGAAAACTCCGTTCAATGCCTCAATAACAGGATACTGAACAGATATCTTCTCCTTACATTTACGACACTTTCCGCCTAAAAATAAATAGCTGAAGAGGGGTACCAAATCATACCACCTGAGCTGGTACCCGCACTTCATGCAATGTGACCTCGTGGTAACAATATTCTCTTGTAGAGGAAGTCTATAGATACAGACGTTCAGAAAGCTTCCAATAACGATTCCATATATAAAGACTGTAAAATAGAAAATAAATACTACCATGGGGTGTCCTTTCAAAATTATATACTAAGAATTAGCGACCTAATGCTGTCTCTAAGGCTGCACCATTTGTTGCTCCAAATGTATAAGTATAAAGACCTGTAGTTGTATCTCTCTCTACAGCAATAGTCGCATCCTGAAATGCTGCACTTCTCATAGTTACATTTGATGTTATAGTTGCTGGGTCACCTGGGTTAGCACCTGGTGTACTAGTAAAAATACCTGCATCAACTAAAGCAGCCTGTACAGAACCTGTTGCTAAAACATCTCCATCTGCTTCTACTGTTAAAGTACCGTTTGTCCAAGTATGTGTTGGGTCTGCTGCCCAAATCTCAATTGCTGAAATAATAGTATCATAATTATCTAAGTCTGCTGACTGTCTTGACTGCTCAACATATCTTAAATACTGAGGTGCTAATACACCAACTAAAACTACCATAATTGCTACTACGATAATTAATTCTACAAGGGAAAAACCTTTGTTGTTCATTTTCTTCTTCATGTGAACTCTCTCCTTTAATAACTTATAAAATAAATGTGTAAAAGTGTGTAAAAGATTTATTTATCTAACGCCCAACACACCGTCCTCCATCGGTCTGCAAAGCGGATAAACCATAATAATTAAATAGTCTCCAATGCTCCATACATGGATAGCATTGGTGCCATACAGGCAGCTAACAAACCACCTACTACTACTGCTAATACAATAATAATCATCGGCTCCATGGCAGCCATTAGGGACTGTACCGCCATCTCTACCTCTTCATCATAGTAGTCAGCCAGCCTATCCAGCATCTCCTCAGTAGTACCTGCCTCCTCACCAATACTTACCATATGATAAACCATAGGCGGGAAGATACCTGCATCCTCCAGCGGTCTTGACAGAGGCATACCAATACTTATCTGCTCCTTCGCATCCAGCATCGCTTCCTTAAAGTAGACATTACTCATAACATCTGCTACCATGCCTGTAGCCTCAATCAGCGAGACACCAGAACCAAGCAGAGTACCCAAGGTTCTTGCCATCATGGACGACGCCGACTTCACTGTCAAATTCTTAAAAACTGGTACTGTCAAAACAATCTTACCAAATACATGCTTACCAGAATCTGTCTTCGCAAAATAATAAATCGAAACGATGATTACTCCAATCACTGGAACAATAATATACCAGTAACTTCGTAGTACCTTACTCAGATTCACATACATAACCGTAATCCACGGTAATTCAGTACCCAAGTCAACGAACATCTTCTCATAGTTCGGAATAACTACTACCAGCATAACAATCGATACCACAATAGCTACCAAAAAAACCACTATCGGATAAATCATTGCCTTCTTCACCATCGCCTGCGTCTTTGTCGAACGCTCATACTGTACCGCCATACGCTCCAGTGCGATATCAAGATTACCTGATGACTCACCTGCTGCCAGCATATTCACCATCAGCGGTGGGAATACCTTAGGAAACACTCTCATGGCACCTGCCAGAGTATCACCCTTCTCAACGCTGACACGCACGTTCTTCAGCGCATCCTTGATACGTTGATTCTCCGACTGCTCCTGCAGCATACGCAGACAGTCGATGATACCAACACCTGCACGCATCATACTGGAAAACTGTCGGCACATAACGCTCAGGTCTCTCGGCGTCGGATAGCCGCCTATCTGAATATTCAAATCCTTTGTCCACATGCTCTGCTCGGTAATACTCAGCACCGTCAGCTTCATCTTCACAAGCTTCTGTCTTGCCTGCTCCTTATTATCCGCTTCAATACTGCCCTTTATCTCTTTACCGAGAGCATTAATGGCTCTATAGCCATAATCTGCCATATTAATTCACCGTTCTCTCTCAACTCTTTTATACCGAAAGTATAATGGCGCCATTCTCAAAAGCATTATGTCGCCTTATTATGTAAGTGCTTACATCTCAAAAGAAATCTTCATCATCTCTGCAAAGGAAGTCATACCTGATAGTACATACTCCGTTGCACTCATACGAAGTGTTCTCATTCCTTCCTCCAATGCCTTCTCACGAAGCTTCTCCGCACCCTCTCTCTTACTGATAATATGACGTAAGGATGGGGTCATCTTCATAATCTCATATACACCAATACGTCCCTTATAGCCCGTATTCGAACATGCAGGACATCCGCATGGCTCATATATCGTAACTTTACTGTCCGTATCCTGTCCCATAAGTGCCAGCTCTTCCTCGGTTGCAGGCTTTGGCTGCTTACACTCAGGACAAAGTCTTCTTACCAGTCGCTGGGCAATAACTCCAATTACCGAATCAGCTATCAGATAGGACTCCAAGCCCATATCCTCTAGTCGTGTAATCGTACTTGCTGCTGAATTCGTATGCAAGGTACTTACTACAAGATGTCCCGTAATGGATGCCTGAACTGCTATCTGTGCAGTCTCCTGGTCTCGAATCTCACCTATCATGATAATATCAGGGTCCTGACGAAGAATAGAACGAAGTGCTGATGCAAAGGTCAGGTTCGCTTTAGGATTCACCTGTACCTGATTAACACCCTCTAAGTCTGCCTCAACTGGATCCTCTACCGTAATAATATTAACATCTTCTCTATTCAGCTCACTTAAGGCTGTATAAAGAGTCGTAGACTTACCACTTCCTGTTGGTCCTGTTACCAACATAATTCCATGTGGATTCTTCAAAATCTCATCAAACTGTGTAAGCTCGTATGGCTTCAAACCTAACTGGCTCTTCTCTCTAGTCAGCGCCATCTTAGCTGTCAGACGCATAACGACCTTCTCACCATGTACAGTCGGAAGCACCGATACTCGGATATCGTACTCTACACGGTCTACAATCTGTGTAATACGTCCATCCTGCGGCTTTCTCTTCTCAGAGATATCCATACCGCCGATAATCTTAATACGCGCTATAATCGCCTGTAACACGTTGATATTATAATATGCTCTATTATGTAACACACCATCTATACGATAGCGTACTCTAATCAAATTCTCTAATGGCTCTATGTGAATATCCGAAGCTCTCTGACGAACCGCTGTGTCAATCATCTCCTTAACCAGCGTAACGATAGGCGAACTGTTAATATCCTCCTGCTCTGCCTCATCGACCTTAATCTCCAGATTCTTCTCCTTCGCATAGGCTGTCAGTGCACTCTTAACCTCATCCTGTCCATAGTACTTATCTATGGCAAGCATGATGCTTCGTGTCGTTGCAATAACTGGCTCTACCTGATAATTCGTGATAATCTGTATATCTTCGATTGCATAATAGTCCAAAGGATTCGCCATAGCCAGTAATAAAACACTCTTACTGCCTTCCTTGAACGCATATGGCATCAAGACATTCTTCTTCAGCACTTGTGCTGATACCAACGATAAGATGTTCTCGTCAATAGAAACGTTCTGCAAATCCACCTGCTCCATACCTAACTGTCTGCTCAGTGCCTCTGCTATATTCTCTTCTGTAAGGAATCCTTCATCTACCAAAGCTTCACCCAGCTTCTTATTCGATCCCTTTTGCTTTTCTAATGCTTTGTTCAGTTGTCCCTGTGTGATTGCTCCGCTTTCTAACAGCAAATCACCCAATCTGACTCTTTTTCTTACAAAATCCACAATATCCCGACTCTCTCTCAATAATAACTTCTAAACCTGATTGGAATAAAACTCTTTATTTATACTCTCTCAACTTGGTCGTAATATTTCTTAGATATTCACGAAATATAAGTCCTTCTTACGTCTTGACATGCATCGTAATAGCCCGCCCTTATTCTTGCTATTATGCATAGCCAGCCAAAACAGTTACATTATACATACGTTGTTTACACATTTCAAGTGCAAAAACAGCTTTTTTTCGTGTTTTTTTGCCTAAGCAGGCTAAAAATCATTTTATTATACCAACCTCGTGCGAATATACTCTTGGTCTTGTGCAAATTGCAGTGCCATATCTCTATCAATCTTGTAATCCATATACAGCTGTGCCAATGCGTCATCCATCGTCATCATACCCGCTCTACGGTTCGTCTGCATAACACTAATCAGCTGATGAGTCTTTCCTTCTCGAATCATATTACGCACCGCAGGATTCGCATGTAATACCTCAAAGGCAGCTACTCTGCCCTTTCCACCAATCGTAGGCACCAGCTGCTGAGAGATAATTGCCTCTAATACATTCGCAAGCTGTACCCTAATCTGTTGCTGCTGATGAGGCGGGAATACATCAATTACTCGGTCAACTGTACTGGCTGCTCCTATCGTATGCAGTGTTGAAAATACAAGATGTCCTGTCTCTGCTGCTGTAATCGCTGTACTGATAGTCTCAAAGTCTCGCATCTCACCTACCAGAATAACATCTGGGTCCTCTCTAAGTGCTGCTCGCAATGCCCTTGCATAATTGTGCGAGTCCAGTCCCATCTCTCGCTGATTAACAATGGACATCTTATGCTGATGCAGATACTCTATCGGGTCCTCCAAAGTAATAATATGTGCATCACGATTATTATTAATCGTATCTATCAATGTTGCGAGTGTGGTAGACTTACCGCTTCCTGTTGGCCCTGTTACAAGCACCAGTCCTCGCTTCTTCTCAAAAAGCTCTACGACAGACTCTGGAATCCCCAGTCTCTGCGGACTTGGTATATCTGACGCAACCAAACGAAATGCTGCTGCAACTGAGCCTCGCTGGCGATAAATATTCGCTCTGTAGCGTCCTTCTCCCTTTATCGCAAAGGACATATCTACTTCACCATACTCTTCAAAATGAAGTCTTTGCTTCTCATTCATAATCTGTGTCACCAGCTCCACGGTATCAGCTGGCAACAGATTAGGACCCTCCATGGATATCAGCTTACCATTCACTCTCATCTTTGGCGGAATACCAACCGTTATATGTACATCCGAAGCACCCTCTGCCTTCGCCTTTGCTAAGATCTCTTCCACTACAATCGCCATTACTTCACACTCTCTTTCAAATCCCTTTGCAGCCTTTTACTAACAAATCTTTGAACATTGTAACACTTTATGTCAACTTTCGCAAATTAAAGTAGTAGAGTTTTTCTTTTTTGTATAATGTGACATATTCATTTGGTTGAATTGCCAAAAATAGAGCTTTTATTATGCAAAGAGCGCCATATTATTACTATGCCGCTCTCAATATCTGCCTATGCTATTTTTTCTTATATTCAAACGTTTCTACCCTCGCCTCAGCAAACTTTGCCGCATACAGGGCAATATAATTTCCTGTAAAACATCCTCCTACCTCTGTTGTAAGATAGTGAGCCTCGCCTTCTCCAATTAATTCGAAGTCTTCTCCGTTCACACTATAAGAAAAACGATACGACTCTTTAGAGCCTTCGAGACGCAGTGTTACTGTATTATCTGCGCATGGAATTATCTTCTCCACAGCTTTCAGTGAGCCTATCTGTCTCTTCAGTATAATAGAACACATTCCATCAATAAAGGTAAGTGCCGCCTCATAATGATGACGGGGATTCATATAGATAGAGATTCCTGTTTCTCCATCATCGGTGCAGTTCTGTAAGCTTAGCTTTACAGTCGCACTGAAATCAAAATGCTCCTGACGGCGGCAAATCAATGCCTTTGACTCATCCTCATTTAATGCATACTCATTACCATGAAGAAGCACGCCATCTTTTGTTGGCTCTACGAGATTCCCTGTCGGATTGTAGATATAGTTCCATGATGGATGAAGAGTTGTGGTATTAAACTTGTCAGTTACATCACTGCCTGCAATATAGTGCCACTGTTTTACACTTACTGCCGCCCCATCTGATGTGCCATTGTCAGCACTATTATTTACATCCTCGTTTATTATCATATCTGAATTTGTTTGACTGGCAACTACTCTATCAACACTTATCTTCTCTTCTACACGACTGTTATTACCGCATACAGGCCAGCCATTTTCCCATTCTACAGGCACCAGCATGGTCTCGCGTCCCATATTATGGCGGAACGGATAGCTAAGTGGTCTAATTCCCAGACACACCGCCCACCAGTTATCATTTGCATCCGTAAAGAGGTCTGCGTGTCCGATTGCCTTGATTGGCAGCTCTGTTCCTCGATTGGTGAGAATCGGGTTATGTGGACATGCCTCATATGGACCGAATACATTCTTAGAGCGGGCAATGGTAGACATATGTCCAAGCTCTGTTCCACCCTCGGCAATTAAGAGATAATAATATCCATTTATCTTATACAGGTGCGGTCCTTCTGGATTGTTAGCGCCTGTTCCATACCATGCATAGTTCTTCTCGCCAATCGCTTCACCTGTTTCTATATTAATCTCACAGATGAAGACTCCCGAATCCGTTCCTGTATAATACACTCTGCCATCATCATCAAAGAAAAGTGATGGGTCGATTCCACCAAACGGCAGGCGAATCGGCTCAGACCACTCTCCTGCGGGGTCTGTTGCCGTAACAAAGAAATTAATATTCTCAGGCGGCGCTACATTCGTTACCACACAATAATACACTCCCTCATGATAGCGAATGGTTGGTGCATAGATTCCAAGACAGTTTGGCGCGCCCTTAGGCAGCTTTACCTGGCTATCTCTTGTTAATACATGGCCTATCTGCTCCCATGTCACAAGGTCTGTACTGTGATATACAGGAAGTCCTGGAAAGTATTCAAACGTACTCGTTACCAGATAGAAGTCATCCCCTACCCTGCACATACTTGGGTCAGGATGAAATCCTGATAATATTGGATTTGTATATTGCATAATTGCCTCCTCTGGTTTATAACATTTCTATTATGTGTCACTGCAAGAACTCGCAAAGCATCAGTAGAAAATCTCAACTCTCCACAATCAGTCGCCGCTTTCTATCTATATATCAAATTATCTTAATCATTCTCTATATGATTTCTATACAGTTTTACATGCCTATTTTCATACATTTTCAGAATAATTAACAGTGTAATTATTAGATATTTTTTGTGGTAAAATTCCTTACTTTTCACTTTCTGCTCCATATTCTCCTTTGCTCTCAGCAATATTTTGCAATCTACTCTTTCTTGTTTGTTACACAACCTAATAACATTTTTTATTTGAAGTATTTCTCCACTATTTCCTCTATCGTCCCTATATCCAGTGGATTGTCTTTTGTTTCATATGTGGTAATCAATTGAATTGTCGGGATTATCCCGTTAGACGTGTACATCTGGAATTTTCTTTGTGTTTTTCTTACATATTTTTCATCGTCCATCTTTCCAAAGTGTTCCCAATAGTAGATTTGTCCTGTCTTGGGATGCTTTATCGTAAAGTCGGGGTATAGCGTAACCCCATCAAGCGTCAACGCACATTCATAGCGATAAGGAATCTGATTATTGTATAGATACATGACTATCATAGCCTCTGATTTTGACCTTACTTTATGTCCTGCCACTGTATTATGTATCAGATGTTCTGGAAACTCAGGATTTGTCTGATATTCTGCCTGCAGCCACTCCTCTAGCATCTGTGACCGTGTCCTTATCGTACCTTTTAGCAGTTCCATACAACCATGGTCTTTTTCTATTAACTCTTCCATATGCTTTTTCTTGCCATTCTTCTGCTTTAGATAGGCATCAACCGCTCGCTTTTCCTGCCCCAAATCCTCCAGCATACATGTCCAGTACTTCTTCCACGCCAGTTGCCTCGCCAGCTCTCTGTTTTCTGCTGGTATATAGGTTTTGGTGTGGCCGTCACTGAGATAGTATTTGTAGCTATTCCAATTTATACTACTTATCAATTTCCCTTCTGGAAAATTTTCCAACTTACTTTTTACATTGTTTATCTGAGCCTCAATTCTCTTCTGCTCCTTTATCATTTTCCCGTAAATATTCATCACCTCTATATATTTTTTAAAATCCTAGTTTCTGGATTAGAATTTCTTACTTCGAAGTAGTTGTAATATATTACTTTTATATCTATAATTCAACCCAAATGTAAAAACTCGTGAAGTTAATGTAAAAAATAGGTCTTTTTTAGCCAAAAAACTTCTTGACATATTATTTCCCTTGTTTATAAATAGTGGCAATTCTTAATCCTCTCATACATGCGAGGTACCACATAACAAAATCTCTTTTCAGATATCAAATTCATATAAAAACAGCAAGATTTTGTATCCTTCGAGGTACTAGTAGATATTTTTCGTTCTCAGACCTCGATTTTGCCAAAATCCGATATCTCATTGCTTCCTTTAATACCTCTGTACCTCAACCAATGCTAAAACAGCCTGAATTTCAGCTTATCCGAGGTACTATACATTATTTTTTTCTTCTGTACCTCGTCTCCTTCCTCTGCCCAACTCATTTCCTCTTCCTGTACGCCTTTTTCACTGCTTTGTTCTCCATTTTGATGTACCACAGCTTATTTTTTCTTCCTGTACCACCACATATCTATGCCACCATATATTTAAGCCTTTGAAGCGCCTCACATATGTACAGCCAACCATACAATCCCGCCACAAGCAAAAAACTTCCGCACCAACAACCTTAAGTCATCAGTGCGGAAGCTCTTATCTTTTCGCTACGCTTTCTTTCTCTATTAACTTACCTTCCACAACGCTGATACCTGCATGGTCAAGAGTACCTGCCATCTTCTTTAAAAGAATACTGACTGCACGTCTTGCCATCTCTGTCATATCAACCTCATACGTGGTAATTCCGATATCGCATAAGCCATGATCCAGATAGTTGTCAAAACCAACCACCGAAACATCCTCTGGCACGCGAAGCCCCTTATCACGAATCATATTGATAAGTCTGCCTGCTACCATATCACAATTACAAACAAATGCGCTTGGCATAATCTCTGGAAGAATCATATGCTCATCAGGGTTCATCAGCCCAGTTTCTATATCTCTGTCCTCAATCAGCCAATCCTTCTGTGCTGTAAGCCCCTGCTCCAGTAAAGCCTTGGTATATCCAAGATATCTGTCTGTAATACTATCTGTTGCCAGAAGTGTTCCAACGTATCCAATATCCGTATGCCCTTTACCAATCAAATACTTTGTCAGAAGATAAGCACCCATATAACCATTGGATATCACAGAATCCGTTGTCCACTTTGCATCATAGAAATCAAGAAATACGATTGGAATCTTAATCACTTCATCAAGCATATCCGCGTATGCCTTACCAGGCTTTCCAAGAACAATCAGACAATCTGCCTTGTTCTCCGATACCAGCCTCGGTAACAGTTCCTCCTCCTCCATGACATCCTGTATAATCTCAAGAAGAGTAAAACAGCTTCTTTGCATCGCCTGTTCTGCCACTTCCTGATACAGCTTCCAGTAGAAAGATTTGCTGCTGCCCGCAAACCGCTGGGAAATAAGAATACCAATAGTGTAGCTCTTTGCGCCTTCCCTAAAGCCTGTAGTATTCCCACTGCCCTTAGGTATGTACTGATATCCCATATCCTTTGCAATACGCTTAATCTTAGCTCTTAAATCCTCACTAACCCCTTTTTGATCCGATAACGCTTTCGACACGGTAACTGTACTGATATTCAGTTGTTTAGCTATATCAGCCATTTTCACAGTCTTACTTATCTTAGCCATACGAACACCCTTTTATCCTAGAATTTATTCTCCAAGCCCCCTCAAATATCGTTTACGAAGTCAACGATATTTGTGCACACAAAATCTTCCGTATATGGATTTTGTGTGCTGTTAGCGACGTCCAATCTCTGTATCAGAAGTTGTTACAACGCTATGCTCCTTGATATAATCAACGATTTCATCGAACTTTGTAAATGCAAGACCAACATAGCTGTCTGCTGCGCCATAGTAAATTGCAATCTTTCCACTCTCAGGATCATGCAATGTTGCGCATGGGAATACTACGTTAGGCACGAAACCTCTCTCCTCATACCACTCTTCTGGTGTTAAAAGGAAGTTCTCGCAACGATACTTCACGATAGATGGATTCTCTAAGTCAAGAATTGCACCACCAATGCTGTATACGAATCCGTTACAAGTTCCGCTTACACCATGGTAGAACAACAGCCAGCCCTCGCTTGTCTCGATAGGTGCTGCGCCGCCGCCAATCTTCACTGACTCCCACCACTCACTACCGCGGCCCATCACATGTCTGTGCTTGCCCCAGTATGTAAGGTCAGGACTCTCACTAACGAAAATATCACCAAATGGTGTATGTCCGCTGTCTGAAGGTCTTGAAAGCATCATAAAGTTGCCGTTAATCTTTCTAGGGAAGAGAACTGCATTTCTATTGAATGGAAGGAATGGATTCTCAATTCTTGTAAAGGTCTTAAAGTCCTTTGTCTTAGCCATTCCGATTGCCGCACCATAGAAGTCTCCACACCAGATAATATAATAGGTGTCCTCTACCTTAACAAGACGTGGGTCATATGCATATACAGGCATAAATGGCTCACCATTCTCGTCTACAAAAGGAATCTTATTCTCATCGAAATCCCAATGAATCGCATCCTTACTTCTTCCCATATAAATATATGGAATACCATTTGTCTGCTCTCCACGGAATACGCCGATAAATTCATCCTCGTAAGGCATTACTGCACTATTGAAGATTCTTGCAACACCCTTTACAGGATTACGTCCGATAATCGGGTTCTCTGTATATCTCCATACAGGTGCATCCTTTAAGCCTTCTGGCTTCTCCTGCCACGGTACATTCTTAAGTGGCGGAGCTATCATCTTAATATCACTCATTACTAAAAAAACCTAGCCTTTCTTATCCAAAGTATGCATCAAGTGCATCCTGAATCTGATTCTTGTATGTCTCCTGGAACTGAGCTGCTGTAACCTCACCCTTGATTAATCCAGAGAAGTCATAGCTGATACCTAAGCTGTTCCAAAGCTCGAATGTCTCTCTGCTTCCTACATCAAACATAACGTCGAAGTTCTCATTCTGAAGCTGCTCATCCTTAGCAGTAACTGCATACCACCAGAACAATGTCTCTTCATCATCACGGATAGATGTATCGCCATCATACCAGTTCCACATATCATATAATACGTTGTAAACTGTCTTAGGGTCTTCTACACCTGCTGGAATGATATAGAACTCACCAGCTGATACCTTACCAGCGTTTGTCTCCTGGTTACCTGAAGGTCCTACAGGCCACTGAACGTATACTGTATCAAATGATAATGTTGTTCCGTTTGCACCGTTGTAATCGTAGTCAGCCTTGTCACCTGCAATCCATGCTGCACATGGGAAGAAGCCGATGTTACCCTCACGATACTGACCTCTCATTGTTGTAGAGTCATCTCCACTCTCGAAGTCATATGGATAGCAAACATTGTATGTGTTATACATATCAGAAATCATCTGTAATGCTTCACCTGTCTCTGTAGAAGAAAGCTCTTCCTTAGTACCTGAAGCTACGTTACCGCCGTTACTCATCATTAACTGCTCAAATGTCTCAGAAATGAATCCGCAGTAGCCGTACTGATCAATCTGTCCGTCACCGTCTGTATCCTGTGTTAACTTCTGGCAGTACTCGATGAACTTATCCCATGTCCACTCGCCTCTTGCATAAAGCTCTCTTGGATCCTCTAAGTTGTTATCCTCTAACATCTGCTTGTTGAATGCTAATGGATATGTTGCCTCTACTGTTGAAGCAGCCTCTACTCTCTTAAGGATGCAAGCCTTGCCGTCGCCAAGGTCAAGATACTTGATATTCTGCTGTGTTGTGAAAAGATCATCATCTGCAGGTAAAACTGTCTTTAAGTCTGTTGCAAGACCGTTTAATGCAGCTGGGATACCGAATGAAAGCTCTACTAAGTAGATATCACAGTCTGGGTCTCCAGCTAAAATAGAGTTGTTGATTGACTCCATTGTTCCTGCATATGTAAGGTTCTGCCAATAGAACTCACAATTATACTTCTCCTCAATCTTTGCAACATTATCAAACTTAAGATGTGCTACATCAAGACCAGAGTAAGAAGGATCATCTTCTACTGCTTCATGTGAGCTGTCATAGTACTGTGTCCACCAAGAACCAATTGTAAGTGTTCTCATCTCGTCAGAAGCACTTGTATCTGTACTTGTATCTGTGCTTGTATCTGCCTTATCAGCAGTTGTGCTCTGCTCTGTCTTAGTTGTATCTGTTGTAGCTGTATCTGTGCTTGTTGTTGTGTCACTGCTGCCACATCCAACAACGGATGCTGTCATAACTGTTGCCAGTCCGAGTGCGATTGCTTTTCTCTTATTAATCATCTTCTATTCCCTCCAATTTATACAAATTAGTTTGCTGTTCCAATTGAAACACTGTATACTTCCCAAGCTGAGTCAGACTCACACTGAAGCATTGCGCCCCATGTACTTGGATCTTCACCACAGAACTCTGCAATCTGCTCATAGGTTACCTGGCATACACCGTTGCTGCAAGCTGCCTTACCGTTGTTACCATCACCGACTCTCATCCAGCCTGCTGTTGCCCATGGCATTACAATCCACATATTGCCTGTTTCACTTGTATACTTAACTGTAATAACAGAACCTGGTACTAATAATGCCTGCTGCTCAGGTGTAAGCTCAACACCATCCTGTGCCCAGCCATCTGCCTTCTTTGCAAAGCCTTCGATATCTGTAGCACCGCTTACCATCTGCATCTCGCCATATGTACCAACTCTTACTCCGTATACTTCCCAAGCGGAATCTGATTCACACTGAAGCATTGCTCCCCATGTTGACTTATCTTCACCACAGAACTCTGCAATCTGCTCATAGGTTACATAGCACTTGCCGTTGTAGCATACAGACTTACCATTGTTGCCATCGCCGACTCTCATCCAGCCTGCTGTTGCCCATGGCATTACAATCCACATATTTCCTGACTCACTTGTATAATCAATCTCAAGAACTGAACCTGGTACTAATGCATCAATTACTTCCTGAGGCATCTCAACACCATCCTGTACCCAGCCATCTGCCTTCTTTGCAAAGTCAGGAACCTCTACTGCATTGGAGCATGTAATAACAGGACTCTTCTGACCAATTGTTACACTATATACTTCCCAAGCTGAGTCAGACTCACACTGTAAGGTTGTTCCCCATGTAGACTTATCCTCGCCGCAGAACTGAGCAATCTGCTCATATGTAATCTGTGCGATATTTCCTGAACCGTTGATGTATGCCTTACCGTTGTTACCGTCACCTACTCGTGTCCAACCAACCTGTGCGCCAGGCATTACAACCCACATGTTACCTGATTCACTCTTGTACTCGATTTCGATTACTGATCCAGGTACTAATGCATCAAGAACTTCCTGAGGTAAATCAACACCTGCCTGAGCCCATGCATCTGCCTTCACCTCAAAGCCTTCTACAGCAACACCGCCGTTAACAACTGCAAGGTTAGATAAATCCTTACCTGAGCTTTCAAATCCGTCAGGAGCTACGAATGCAACTGAAGAATCAGCATCAATTAAATTACCTGAAGCATCTAAGAAACGAATATCATCTACATAAAGACTTACATTTCCGTTGCCATCTGCTACACCATTATCTGTATCAATTGTAAGCATAATGATGTTTCCTGCATCTGCTACAAACTTCTCTGCATCCTCAATCTCGGCGATTGCCTTGTTAGGATTCTTCTTCTCCATGTATACTGCCCATGCATCCTTTGCTTCTGTTAAGTCAGCACCATACCATGAAACGATATTTCCTGAACATGAGCTGAACTTACCTGTTGGATATTCAGTTGTAATTGTCATTTCAATCTTTGCTACATCTGCAACCTTTGCACCAAGCATGCTTGAAATATCAAATGCTACATAAGGTACCTTTGCATCAATGTTCTTAATATAAAGAGCCTTGCTGCCGTTGTGGTCAACAATTGATAATTCTGAATTATCTGCATTGGCTGGCTGTGTGTAAAGAGACACGAAGCCCATATTGCCATCTTCGAAATCGATGCTGGCTGGTACTACCTCTGCTACCTCTTCCTTCACTTCCTCTTTCACTTCTGCTTCTGTTGTTGCAGGTGTTTCTGCCTGCTGCTCTACAGTTTCCTTTACTGTAGTGTCTTCCGTTGTTGTGGATGTCTGTTCTGTGCCACCGCACGCTGTCAATGACAGCACCATTGTTCCCGTAAGAACGCTTGCTAAGAATTTCTTTCCTTTCAACTTTTTCTTCCTCCTTATACTTTGTTTAAAATTTTATTACCCTACAATACCGCTACGTTCTACACCCTCAATGAAGTGTCTCTGTAATAAAATGTAAATCAATACAATCGGCAATACGACAAGCATGATACCTGCATCCAGATACAACTCCTGAATGGTTGTGTCCAGAATCTGGTCTGTATTTGCGATTGTCGCCTGTAAAGACGAAATCTTATTACTGATTACTATGTCTTCGCTGATTAAGAACAGCTTTGCATAGAAAGTATCATTGAACTGCCATACCAGTGAGAATACCGCTACTGTAATGACAGAAGGCATAGCGTTTACTAACATGATGCGGAAGTATGTATACCATGTTCCACATCCGTCCACCAAAGCCGCTTCCTCGATTTCCTTTGGAAGTCCTCTGAAGAACTGATTAAAAATATAAATATAAAGTCCTGACCTCAATCCACATCCAAAAACTGTCATAATGTACATCGGTATCGGACTACCCATGAGATTAAGCGAATCGCCAAATATCAAAGTACAAAGTCCTAATGGGTCAAAGTCTTTAAAGGTCATGTAAATTGGAAGCATGATAGTGTGTGAAGGAATAACAATCATCACTACAACACATCCAAATAATAACTTCTTAAATGGAAACTCAAATCTTGCAAATCCATAGCCTACCATGGAGCAAACCAGAATTTGAATCGCCATAAGAGATACTGTATAAAGCAAATCCTTCGCCATGGTAGGAAGATACTCAATTCTCTCCCATACCAACTGATATCTTTCCAAGGTCGGATTGTGTGGAAGAATATATACCATTGGATTATAAGCATCTCTGTCTGATGAAATCGAATTCACGAAGATACCGATAATCGGCGATAATATCACATAACACACACCAACGATAATGGCAAATCTTACGATATTTACCGCAAGGTTCTTCACATCATTGAATAATCCCTTACGCTGGTCACTATCCCTAAGAGTGGCCTTAAAACTTTCGATATATTGATTCATTAAAACCCCTCCTTTTTATTAATACTCGAAATTTGTGCTTTGCACAAATTTCCATGAAAAAAATCTTCGGTTTAAGGATTTTTTTCATTGCTCTTAGTTATAGTAGAATGTTCTCTTCTGGATAAAGCCAACCACCACAACGAGAATTACGCAGGTGATAATCGTACTAACCAAACTGAATACTGAACTCAATCCATAATTGAACTGCTTAAATGCTGTATTATATGCAAGTGTAACAACCTCACTCTCTGTAAAGCTGTCTACGATAGTGTATACCACGTTCGTAATAATGTGTGGCATTACCATTGGGAAGGTAATCTTCCAGAAGGTCTCATAGCCTGTAGCACCCTCAATCTTAGCTACCTCGTAAAGGGAACCTGGGATTGACTGTAATGCTGCTATGAAGATAATAATCTGTACTCCCGAAGCAGAGATAATATCGTTAATTCTCTGCACCGCTGCCATTACATAATCAAGTAATGCCATCGGTAATCCCAAATCCATGAACAAATCCACGAAGTAATCAATGCTGACTACCGCGCCTGCTCCCGTTCCTGCGCCGCTTGAAAGCTCAGATGACATAGTAGAAATACCACCTGACATCATTGCCTCTGATAACTCCATCGCCGACTGAATCGCACTGGAGTTGAAGATAATCGGCAGGAAGAAAATTGCTCGAACAAGGAATCTTCCTGGGAATTTCTTATTTAACAACATTGCCATGAATAAGCTGAAGAAGGTAATCAACGGTACATCTACCAGCATGTTTCCAATGGAAGTTGTTAATACCTGTTTAAAAGTTGCATGTGCTCTAAAAGCATAAATAAAATTATCAAATCCAACTGATTCCAATGCATAGCCGCCTACATTCGGGTCCATTGTAAGCTCCGAGAAGGAGAACTGAACCGTCATAATCAATGAGCGGACATAGAATACAAGGAATCCGAACAGCCAAGGCAGGATAAACATATATCCACTTCTCATACGCTTCTGAACAAGGGTCATTTTCTTTGTCTTTACTTTACTCAATTAATTTCCCTCCATTCTGTAGCTTCCTGGCAGAATCTCTACTCCGTCAGCTGTTTTTACTTCATCGTTATAATTCAAATAAATGGTTACGCCATTATCATAGCTTACCTTGCGAACTCCCTCTTC
The DNA here is from genome assembly GCA_017467805.1 of Lachnospiraceae bacterium. Classification (GTDB taxonomy): domain Bacteria; phylum Bacillota; class Clostridia; order Lachnospirales; family Lachnospiraceae; genus COE1. The sequence continues at coordinate 24,925 of JAFUKJ010000089.1, read as the reverse complement.
AAGGATTTCGTGATTAACCATCTGTGCGCCGCTTACATTCTTAAGTGCTTCATTTACCTGTCCGTAGATTTCTACAGCCTCGTTCTTCCATACCTCATAAGTTGTAGCATAGTAGCGGTTGAGTGCTGTCTTCTTCATCTCGCTAGACTCTTCCCATGTAAACACATAATGTGGAGCTGCACCGTACTCAATCATATTTAAAACAATTCCTGTCATATCCTCAGCATCATAGAAGTTAAGGAGTGATGTCGAATAATCAATACATCCGTGAATAATCATTTCATATAACGGAATATCCTCATCTACGATAAAGTACTCATTGTCTGAAATCGGAGCATTAATAATATCCGTTAAATATCCGAAGCTGTAATCATTTGCTGCATCAGCCATCAGGTTCTTGCCTGAGCCTTCCAGTGTTTCCCACTGTCCCAACACGATTTCAAGTGCTTCTTCTCTGTCAATGATATTGGTACGCTTCTTATCAGAGCTTAAGTAATTACCTAAATCTCTAAGTGCAATACCATCAATATCATACTTGCCAACCTTATTTGTGAACTTCTCTACATATCTTGGCAGATACTTTGGAGATAAGATATCGTAAAGATTCTCCATATATCCAAGTCCTGAGGTATTACGAAGTGTTGTAGGATTAATCAGACCAAAGCCTGCTACATATCCTGCACCGTAATATCTTGCGCCCTCTGCCTCGTAGTTAAAGCCGTCATCTGCGTAGGTTACCTTCTGTAATGCAACATCTGCATAAAAGCGTCCGCCATTTGCCTCAACAGTGTTGTTCAAGGACTCCAAGCCTTTCACGCCGCCAAGCTTAGAGGTTACTCTTAAGGAATCTACCGCATCATGGTAATAGCCTTCATTCATCCAGCCCTGATAATTCATTACCTGCTTCGTAATTCCGAGGTCTGCAAGCTCGTTAGAAATCGCTTCCGCCTCCTCAAAGGTAGTCATTGCGAAGTTTCTAAGGTACTGTACACCAAGGAAATGAGAAGTTTCTCTTACACCGCCGATAATATCGTAGTAGAAAGGAATATCTCCCGAAGCATTTCCTGCTGTTAATACGCCGTCCTCAATCAGCTTTCCACGATAGTAATTTGCAAGTCCTGCATAACCCTTATTCTCTTCTGTTAAGAAGCTGTATCTTACAGTAAGATTTGCATCATACATATCAGGCTCTAATACATATACATCTGAAATTGCATCTCCGAACATTGATAAGTTATCTGCTGTTCTGAGTACAAAGGTTGGATAAACGTAATTGTACTCGTTGTATACACCTGAGATACCAGCTGTAAGGTTTGCAAGTGTCTTACCATCTTCAATCACTGCCAGCACGCTGCTGTTTTCTCTGCAGATTCCGAATAATGGAAGTCTTGCTGCGTCAGCAATATCTGTTGTTGTATAATTTACTGCCAATGGGTCCATATCATATATGTACTGTGAATAGTTGGCTGCCTTAAGCTTTCCATTATTGAAATTGATAATAGAGCCAGAACCATTCGGTACTACAAGATAACCTTCCTCATCTGCTCCGCCTGCTGCCATGTATCTAAGCAACTGGATTCTGTAGATGGAACCACCGCCAAACTCTTCAATACCCGATACAGGAATGGATACCTTTAAGCCATCCTCTTCCAATCTGTATTCCAATGGAATCTTGAAGGAAATCGGCATCTGTACTTCTACTCCTGCAAGTGCCATCTGCTCCTCGTAATCTGCATCAGTCCAGCCAGCCGCCTCAAACCAGCCCTTTACCTTGGCAATGGTCTTAACATTCTTCTGTACAACACCATTAAGTTCTAACATACCAGGTACAGTTTCACTTGCACCATAGTATCTGTAAAGTGAGGTTGCTTCCTTCTCTGTAAGAGTTGCTGCTACTGCGTCTAACTTCTCCTGCATGATGTAAATAGGAAGATTTCCTGTCTTACTGGTTTCAAAATCACCTACTGTGTAGATATATCTGATACCATTTTCAATCGCCTCTGCCTCCAGCTGACCTCTTTCAACTGCCATGCTGTAGGAATCAAAGGTTCCACTCTTTACATCCTTGTTATAGTACTGAAGAATGAACTGTGACTTTAAGTAATTCATGTTTGTTCCATTTGCCACCGCATCATCATCTGCATCTACTGGATTGCTATAAATTGTCTCTCCGTTTCTCTTATCGTACACAGCCACAACCGCTGTCTCTGTATTTGTATAAAGCTTTAAGCTTTCATTCTCAGTTACAAGCACCATATCTGCTACATCAGGATTAGCTTCCTTTACCGCTTCGAATTCATTTCCTGTCTCGTACTCATAGCTTGAAGTCAGGAAATCCTCATATCGGTCATAAAAGGTATAATGCACCAGATAATATCCTAAATAGCTCACACCTGCCACCGCCGCAATCGCAAGGATAATCAGCAGGATACGCTTTGTAAGGCTCATAGGGCGCTTTATTTTATTTTTCTTAACTTTACTCATTACCTATGCCCCCTTACGACCAGAATATAATCTCTGTATAAATACTCTTAAAGAAAACCACTACCATACTAAGCATATTTGTTACCAGAAGCACCACGAAAATGATAATCAGCATCGCGATAAAGGTTAAGAACACTGTAATCAAGGTCTTTCCTAATGTATAGTTATGAACCTGCATGATACCAATCAGCATCATAATCAAGCCATACGCAATACCAACTCCAAGTAACATGGTATAAAATGCTGCTTCATCGTTTGCCACTGCCTGACTAAGAATGGTACCGATAAAAAGAACTACGCTGATTGGAAATGTGGAATAACCAACCGCAATCGCGATATCCTTTAATCTTCCCTCACCCTCCATCAGACAGGTAACTGCCCAGTTTCCTACGCAGATTAACAGGTAGAATAACAGGACGCCCATCAGCTCATAGAGACTGTCTACGCTTCTTGGGTCCAAATCATTTACAATAAAGCTTGCCATCAGACGATTCGCTGTAAAGCAGATGGAAAAGATAACAACCAGCACAATCGCTAATGGTACGCTTCCCTTCTCTGCATGACGAATCCAGTAAAATCCGTCCATAGGGTGCGAAATCGTGTATAACATGTATTGAAGCTTTTCCTTTGAAAATGCCTTACTCATCGATATCGCCTCCCTTCTTTTTCTTTCTTACTTTTTTCGTAACAACAACCGCTGCCACTACTACCACAACACCTGTCAGGAATACGCTCGCATTCTCTGTCAGAACTTCATTTCTATAACGCTTGAATGCTGTAGAGTAGTAGGTTCTTGCCATTCCGATTTCCAAATATTTCATGGCTTCGATATAGTCACCGCTTGTCAGATATGCCTTACCAATACCTGTATTAGCAAGCTCATTATTCTCATCCAGCTCCAATACTCTCTGCCAAAGCGCTACCGCAAGTGCCTCATCTCCATCGTAACGAAGTGCTACAGCTTCATTAATCAAACGTCCATACTCTGTAACTTCAAAGCTGCAAAGCTCACCTGTTGCTGCATCCAGTACTACGATTGTATTATTTACCTCTTCAATGGCTACAGGCATTGTGAAGGTTCCCTTCTGTGTACCAAGTCCACCAAAGATATAGAGAAGATTTCCTTCGTGGTCATATGTGAAGATTCTTCCTCTCTTTCTGTCAAGACAGGAATAAATTCCATCATGTCGATAAACAACATCCGTAAACTGGGAAGGACCTGCATAATCTGTGGTTCCGTCTATCTGAAGGTCACCACCTACATTTTCATTTACGCCCTTCTTAATAACGTCCTCTCCCTTTGGATTCAGTCTTCTTACTCCCTGTATTCCTGAGGAATCAATATTAGAAGCATATACGAAGCCGTCAGGGTCAATGTCAATTCCTGTAAACTCTGTAGGAATGAATAACTGTGAGTTAGAACGCTCCTCCTTGGAAGCTATCTTTCTCCAGAACTTCTCCCAAAGAGTAATCTCTACGTTAATCGTTCCAAAGAAGCCTGTAAACTCGCCGTTTGTCTCGAACACCATGATACCCTCGAACATCTTCTGTGCGATACAGTAGATACGGTCTGCATAGTCTACAGATACCTTCAAAGGAGTAAATACATATCCTTCCTCTAATACCTCAGAGGTTGGATTCTCAACAATCTTTACTAAAGAATTGTCTTCATTCAATACGACAATTCTATGATTCTGTGAATCTGCGATATAAAGCTGATTCGACTCCGATACCGCTACACCGTATGGTGAATTAAAGTTATCTGCTGTTCCGTTGTTATCAAAACTTGTAATAATCTTCTTAACAGTTTTCATTGCACTGTCCAGTACAACGATTCTGTTATTCCCCGTATCTGCTACATAGATATCTCCATCAGGTGACTTACACAAATCCTGAGGTGATGCAAAATCCCCGATTGTCTCGCCTTCATAGGTGAAGCTGCTTCCTGCTACAGAAGCTAACGGAATATATGCAGCAGGTGTATATACGATATCCTCGCGATAATCGTAATTATATGTTGTATAAGGTAATGTCGTTGCCTGCACTGCACCTGGCATTCCTGTTGCCAGAATCACTCCTGCAAATACCAGTGCTGCAAGCTGATGTAATCTTTTCTTCATCAATCCGTCCTCCCTTTAATCCTTCATACCGGAGGTTGTCATTGTCTCTAAGACATTGCTCTGACAAATCAGGAAGAATGTAATCGGTACAGCTGCAATAATAAAGGTAACTGCTGCTGCCGCGCCTGCTCTTGCCACACCACCTGCTGTAATCTGCTGTAGTGCAAACTGTAAAGGCTTTAACTCCTCATCTCTTAAGAAGAGACTTCCTGTATTACCCCACATCTGCTGGAACTGGAAGATTGCCAATGTCAGCCATGCAGGCTTAACGTTCGGCATTACGATTTTCCAGAATATATGCCACTCACTCGCTCCATCCAGTCTTGCCGACTCCATCAGCGAATCAGGAAGCTGCTCCATGAACTGCTTCATCAGGTAAAGTCCCATACCAAAGGACCATGCTGGAAGAATCAGTGCCGCATAGGTATTATTAATACCCAACCATGAAATAATGGTATACTGTGGAATCTGTGTAACCGTCCATGAGAACATCATGGATAACACTACCATGCTGAACAGAATACTCTTACCTGGGAACTTATGCTTAGCAAGCGGATAAGCTGCAAGGGATGCCACAATTACGTGTCCCACCATACCACCGCCTGTAATAATTACCGTATTCAGGAAATATCTTGAAAAAGGTACCCAGGTGTCATTCATCAATGTAAATAAGTCTGTGAAGTTCTCCAATGTAGGATTTCTAACGAAAATCTTTGGCGGGAACTGGTATATCTCATCAAGCGGCTTTAATGCATTGTTGACAATCATAACCAATGGCAGCGCCATAAATATTCCGCAGATAATCATTATAGTAAATAACAAGGTATTACCTGCCATGGAACGATTCAACTGCTTCTGCTTTCTCTTAAAGAGACGTCTCTTCGGCTTTCCTGCCATGTTATTCACCTACCCTTCCCAGTACCTTCTGTACTAATTTATTCGTTCCTACCATCAGCATGAACAGTACTGTTGCAATTGCTGAAGCATAACCCATATCAAATCTTGTTGAGCCATAGTCCAAAAGGTGTGTTACAACAGTTGCACCTGCGTAGTTTACGGATGGGTTACCTGCTAAGTTAATAGAGATATCCGCTACTGCAAAGGACTGTGTAATCTGCATAACCGCACCGAACATTAACTGCGGCTTCATGGCTGGAAGTGTTACATGCCATAACTCCTGCCAGCGGTTCTTAACACCATCTAAGGCTGCTGCCTCGTATAAGCTCTTATCAACAGTCTGAAGACCTGCAATAAATGACAGGAATCCTGTACCAAGTGATAACCATAACTGAACTACGATTAACACTGGGAGAATATACTTCTCTGTCTGCATCCAAAGCTTTGGCTCATTTAAAATATCAAGCTTTAGTAAAAGACCGTTTAAGTAACCATATCTGTCACCTGTTAAAATCAGGTTCCATACCATATAGGCATTACCACAAATGGATGGCGCGTAGAAAATCAATGTAAGAACTGCTCGAAGCTTTCCCTTGAACTCATTGATAATCCATGCAAACAACAGACACAGCAAATAGCTGACAGGTCCTGTTACTACTGCAAAAATCAGTGTATTCTTGAGGGATATCATAAAGATATCATCCTCAAGAAATAACTTAATATAGTTCTTCCAACCAACAAAGGTCGGCATTTCCAACATATTAAAGTGTGTAAAGCTTAAACAAACTGACATCAATACAGGTAATACTGTAAAGAAGAAAAACAGTATAAAATATGGTGCCAGCATCAAATAGGAAGCTTTGTTTCTCTTTATCTGATAAGATAATTTTCTTTGCTTTGCGGCAATCTGCTCAGCTTCTGTCATCGTTGACAAATCTACCGCATTTTTCTTTGCTTTTGCCTTCACTTAGCTTCCCTCCTTACTCTATAGTCTCATCGTCTGCCAGAGGCAAACCAAACTCTTCTCTCTTATAATCAATCTCTGCATTGATATACAATACCTTATCCATCAGTTCTTCTCTTGGTGTTGCCATCATGTCGTGTCCTGTATCAGATGCAGGTGTTGTCACCGTATAGAACGCGTTGTTTACATTACGCCATGAATAATATCCACCAGGAACCTGAGGAATACCCTCTACCTGCTCGAACTGCTCCATAATCGCCTTGTAGTCACTTACAGGCCATGCCAGATTACCAAATGCCTCTAAGTTAGCTGTTGCAACTCTTGCACTGGCACCCATCAGACTCTCCATCTCTCTACCATATATGGTCTGGATGTCTGCACTGGTCCACCACTTAAGGAACTCCCAACACTCTTCTGGATACTCTGTATCTGCCATGATAAAGTCTGCAAGTCCTGTACTTCCTGTCGCATGATTGATGGTTCCATCCTCCTGCTCCACACCTGGAACTACAGTGAACTCCCACAATCCCTGAATATCAGGTGCAGATACCTGCAAGTTGTTGTAGGTCGTATAATCCGAAATAATAATCGGACACTCACCTGTACGGAATCTCTCCTCTACACTTGTCGCTTTATCCAGCTTATAATCTGTGTAATATTCGCAATATTCCTTAAAGGTGCTTACTGCAATATCAGAATCTAACATAGAGCGGTCACCGTTCTCTGAGTAGTACTCTCCACCATTTTGGAAAAGAAGCATCGCAAAGGTCTGCTCATTCGGTAGCATACCAAACTCCATCTGGTTCTTACTTAATACTGTCATAGCTACCTTAACCTCATCCCAAGTCGTTGGTACCTCTAAGCCAATCTCTGCCAGGATATCCTTACGATAGAACATCATTGGGAAGGTCTGTGTCTCAGGAAGTGCGTAGGTTGCACCATCAAAGGTAAACGGTACAAGTGCGCTCTCTGAGAAACGCTCTGTAATTTCTTCAAAATCGTCAAACTGCGATAAATCCAATACTGCATTTCTAAGTCCGTAGTTAACAGGTGTATCATTACCTGTATTCAATACCGCACCTGCAATACCGTTGGTATTGGCAACCTGAATTGCGATATCAGGTCCTTCTCCTGCAAGTGTTGCACGAAGAAGTGTATTCATATCTACCAGCTGAACATTTACATTAATGCCTGTTTCATTGGTAAATCTCTCGTCAATTAATGACTTAATAACATTTGCCTGGTCACGTCCTGTACCAACCCAAAGTGTTAATGCTGTCTCCTCATCCTCAACCACATTACCAATCTGGTTGTAATCTACGATGAAGGAATAGAACAGTCTCTGTATCTCATATCCTGCCGCTGCAAGCCATCCATCACCTTCTACCTCTGTCTTGCTGTCAGCAGAGTAGATATTGATTCTGTCTAACTGTAACGGTTGCGCCAGAACCTGAGTAATCCAGTTACCGCAGGCTCTGACATTTGTTTTGTAGGAGGAAATAACTTCTGTAAATCTCTCTTGGTCTTCAATCAGCTCATCAAGCTGGTCGTTCATTGTATTCAAAACAGTAAGCTTATCACTGTTTGTTCCCGCTGTTATCTTCAATGCATCTACAGCCACCTGCAAATCTTCTCTTACCGCAATCAACTGTCCTTCCAGATTAGGAAGACTTGCTTCAATCTGGTAGTCACGGTATTTATCAGGTGCTACACCTGTGATGTAAATAACCGAACGATAGATTGCATTCAACTGCTGTACGCAGGACTGTACCTGACTGATAATATCTGCCATATCACCAAGTACCACTTCCATACGAAGTGTATGTGTTCCTGCTTCTAAGTAAATCTCATATGGATTGCCATTCTCATCTGAAAGAATCTCTTCTCTCCAGGTCTGCTTATATGCAAAACCGTAATCACTCAATTCTTCAAAAGGAACCTCTCCATCAATGGTAATTCTTCTACAAACCTCAATACCTCTTACAAAGTTCTGTTTGCAATATGTAGAAACGTTATAATATCCACTTTCAGGTACTTCAAATTCCCATTCTATCCACTGTCCTGCATTCTGCCATGAGGTTCCACCTATGGTATTGTTCAATAACACCTTAGGACTTGACGGATATACTGCAGGAGATGACTGGTCCTGTCTTGGATAAAGCATCTGTGATGATGTCTTATTGGTATTCTCTGCCTCGATTCTGACATTCACGCCGCTTGTTGCAGTAGCACCTTCCGAATCCTTTGTACTCTTCACTGTTGCGTAATCCTGTACCTCATCACTGTTATTCAATACAATCTCGCTTAAGAGCATCGGCTCTTTCTGCGACATAATTGTAATCGTATGCTCACCAGCCTCCAGATAAACAGATAACGGAGAAATCACATAACCGTTACTGTCATACAGATAAGTTTCTACCCATTCAGGAGTCTCTACTGTATATGGTCTTACTTCATTTCCCTGATTATCCGTTTCCCAGTTCTTCACAAGGATACCATTCTCATCCGTGATAAACTCTGTAACCTCATTACCCCAGATTCGATTGAACTCCACCAAAGCCAGTTCGCCATAAGGAATCTCTCCATCTATAAAGAAGGAACGTTGTATTTCTGATGCCTTACCCTCTATCGGATAATATACCAGCGACATATCATAGTAGCCCGCTGCATCAATTGTAAAATCATACTCTATCAGTGCCTCCTCTGAGGTAAGTACAGCTGCCTTTCCGTTCGGCACACCTTCATAAGCTTCATAAATCTCAGGTGTTGCCGCCACGCCAGCTTCTTCATACCTTACATAAGACGCTGCTTCGATTCGATATTCTTCTTCTGGAAATACCTGGGGATAAATGGAAATATACTCATTATAAGAAGGTATACTTTCATCTATTGAATATGTACCAACCAGATCCTCATATTCCTCTTGTGTCTTCTCTGTAGCAGCCTGCACAGTAGACGCACCCCAAGGCATCGACTCTACGACTAAGGCTGTTGCAAAAAGCAATGCTATTATCTGCTTTGATTTCATATATACGACCTTGCCTTTCTATTACTGTTGCTGTTCCTCTCGTAACGGATAGTTCTTAATATCGGGTAGCTCATCTCTTGTAATTACATGTTCATGTTCATATACCTTCTTCAGCATGCTTTCCTCTGTATATTGCTCTGAATAAAGATATAGTTCCTGTGAGGTAGAAACAAACTCACCACCCCAGGTTCCAAAGTATCCCCACATAGCACCATCTCTGATTGCCAAGTCAGGGTCAAATAAGCATCCGTTCTCCGAAAGCACAATCATCTTCTTAGCATCTGTATAATCAAGCACCTCTAAATACTTAGAAGTTTGCGCTGTATATACCTTCTCGCCAGGATAAATATCCTCACCAATGATGTCTACATATTCATCTCCTGGGTACCAGTCCTTATCCTGTCCGTTCCATACCCAGATGAGATTATTCAAGCCATATTCATTGGTTAGCTTCTCATATAACAATACATAAAGTTCTTTATAGGCATCCGCTCCTGATGCTCCCCACCAGAACCATCCGCCACTTGCCTCATGCAATGGTCTCCAAAGAATCGGAACGCCTGCCTCCTGCAGCTTCAGAAGCTGTTGTGCTATCGCATCTATATCTGCCATCAGTAAATCATAGCCTTCCTGGTCTTCACCATTCATAATCTTAGCAAGATTAATATTGGTATACTCTTTATAGAAGCCTGAATACCACTGACCAGTCAAATATTTCTCAGGTGCATTCCAGTGCCAGCAGAAGGTTACGATACCGCCCTTCTCCCAATACTCAATTGCATACTCAACTGCCTGAGAGCTGCTGCCATTTGCCACTCTCGAAGGTGTGTACTCTATCATATCCAAGCCTAAGATTGCAGGATACTTGCCTCCTGTTGTCTTCCAAATCGTTGCATTCTCGTGGCCAAACATTCCGCCGTCACAATACTGACCTGACAGGATATCTGTTCCATATATATCACAAAGATATGTCATTAATCTCTTTGTATTCTCTGTTGCATTCGAATTTACCAATACTGGCTCTATATCAAATCTTGCATCATCAAGCTCATCAGACTGCTTCACCTGAAGCTTATCTATATGTATCCAGCCCCAATACTTCATAATTGCTACTGTATGCTCTCCAGCTTCCATATAGACTCTTCTCGAAATCGAATCTGTAAATTCTCTTCCCTCTACCTGCACGGTTCCCATAGACTCACCATCTACCAACAGGTAATTCTCTTTACTTCCGCCATCAGCGCTCTTGCTGATAACATTAATATCATAAAAGCCCGACTCAGTTATCTGAATCTTAACCTCCAGGCCATCTCCATCCTGTGCGAAGCCCTCGACATAGCTGCAATCCGTTCCACTCTTCACAGATGCACCACCAAGCATTGTTCCTTCCTCTGCTTCGTATTCCATACTGTCCTCCCAGCTATAGGTAGCCAGCTCTTTCGGAACTGCCTCTTCTTCTACGCTAACTGTTTCCATTGTTCCATTAGTTAAATTAGCTTTATCACTTTGACCACAAGCACTTAACAAAAAAGTAACTGCTATAAGTAAAGCACATTGTTTTTTCCTTCTCACTTAGCCACCTCTTATACCATTTAAGTTAATTTAAGTAACCATAACTTAATTAAATATTACTATATTTACCATTAAGGTGCAATATATTTTATGCATTTTGTCGTTTTACACTATTTTGAACCTTGTTAACTATACATTTTGCCTATATTTCACTCAAAACTAAAATATATTATTGCCAAATAAACATTTTGGGTTTTAATTTGTTTATTAAGCTAAATTTAGCTAAATTGAGTTTTAAGTATTTAAGTAACTCAATTAACTTGCCTTAAATCATTTTTCTTTTCATTCAAATTGGGGTTTGTCGGGTTAGCCCGGCAAACCCCAATTCAACGAAAAGAGGCTACCAAAAATGATTTCTCATTTTTGGTAGCCCCTTGTTAAGCCATAATTCTATGATATTAATAAACCAATAATCGTAAATTTGCCACTTTCGGAATCAGGATGCTTCTCAATTCTCACTGTATGCTTCGCTACTGCATCCGATGTATATACCTCTGTAGACTCCGAGTTACCGCCATAGCTATACTCGCCATCCAGAGTTGATACTAATACGTCATCCACATAAACATCTACCATTCCATAATTCTGATTTGCCACTCTATGATAGACAATACCAATATTCTGTGCCTCAACCTCAAATACAATTGCTTCCTCGCCAGTATCGGTATGCCAGTTATTCTTATACTGCCAACTTACATCCTTCACACTGTAACTGCCATACGAAATCGGTGTAATGTCAAGAGGTGTTGCAATATAGCCCTCCTGATAGCGCTCAACAGTAATCGCTCTCTCTGTAAACGGTGTAATCTCTGTACTAATCTCATCAAGTCCTGCATACACGTCATTCAGATAACGATAAAGCATCTCTCCAATAATCGCATGTCCTCTGTCATTAGGATGTACAGTATCTGGAGAAATATCAGCCCATTTAAAGCTTCCCGCCTCTATCTCGGGCATAATCGCATTGCCATAGCTTAACATCGGCAAACGATATCTAAAACCAATCAGAGAATCATTCTCCTGCGCATTATATCCATTCTCCTGTGTGGTAAAGAGGAGCATAACTGCAGGATCACTCTCCCATTTCATAATACGTCTTACCAAATTATCATAGCTCTTCTTATAGAAGAAATCATTTCCATCATTTACAGAGAACTCCACAATCACGACATCAGGATTCTTATCTAATAAATCCTCCTGTACTCTATGTACTCCAAGATAGGAGGAAGTTCCTGCCACACCCGCATTCACAAAATTAATCTCTGCTTCTGGGAAACGCTCCTCCCACCAGCTTTGAAAATATGCCGCATAGCAGCCGCTATATGCAGTAGATGTATATCCCTCTGTAATAGAGCCGCCAATCACACCTATTGTAACCTTTTCTCCATTCTCAGCCTTACGCATCGCTTTGGCAAGTCTGGTCAGGTCCCCCTCCATAAAAGAGGTTGCCCGCTCATACATCTCATCTGTCAAATACGCCGTCCCCATAGTCGGCACTTCTGCATCCGCCTGTTCTACGACGCTGCTCTGCACAGTCTCTATCTCTGCCTCCGACTCCTGTACCTGTATTTCCTGCACCTGTGTTTCCTGTACCACATCCTCTGCTCTTGTCCCACAGCCAGTCAGCGCAAATGCCATCATTGCTCCTACTAACAGCATATTCTTTGCGATACTCGTCATTATTTCTTTTACTTCATTTTTCTTCATTATTATACTCCCTAAATATATTAATCCCCATGTGTTGATATGCTATGCTTCCTTCTTAGAAAGCATTACCAGCATAATACCTTCCTTTAGCTCTACCGTTGCCTGCTCCTCTATCCACTCATTACTCATACCGAGCGGAAAGCTATTCACCAGCTCTCCATTCTCCAACGGGTATTTCAAGCCCTTTGTTGTAATCCCACGGCAAACATCTGTTACTGCAAAAAGAGAAACAGACCACCCCTCACGCCTTGGCAGCTCCAATACCCCTTTTCCTAAAGCATAGATACAATTCTCTTCATCCTCCATAGAACATATCACACCCTGCCCTGCCGCATATACAAGGGACTGCATATTCGCATACAAATGGTCGACTCTTCCACCAAGTCCACAATAAATACAAATCCGTCGATACCCAAGCGCCAACGCCCGCTTGATTGCAAGCATAGTATCAGTATCATCCTTCTCTGAAGGATAACGTTCTATTGTAAATTCCTTCTTCTCTTCTATGTTAATAAGAAGCTCTCTTGTCGCTTCCTTGCAGGAATCAAAATCTCCTATCACCAAATTCGGCGTTATTCCCGCACGTGTAGCATAATCAAAACCTTTATCACATGCTATAACATAGCTCGCTATAACATAGTCCTCTTTGATTTTTTCTATTATCGGCGTATATTGTCCGCCCGATATAATTACACAAATATCCCCCTTCGGCTCCATATGCACCATATCCTTCCAATATTATTGCGTCGAATTTAACATAATCTGCCCCCTATGTCAACCCAAACAAGCTGATTAATCGCCTAAAATTATATTCCGCTTTTAAATTATCTCATTTCAAAACTTTTTAATGCATATTTTCTGATAATTGTTTATAATATAATTAACTATGGTCATACTGCGTTTTTGCGCGCATACATATAAGTTTAATTGCTTTCATTATTATATAGGAGGATTTGCTATGAAGTATAAGGTATTATTAGTTGGTAACAACAACGCAACCATTGATGACTTTTTCATTCATCTACTCAATCAATTTGATTGTATCACTACATCCAGACGTTATTTCGATGTGTATACTCATTTAAAATTTTTCAAGCCTGATATCTTAGTATACTGTATGCAAAAGGAAGCCCAGGGAAACATTACCGATATTATCACCGCCCGCAATGACTATGCCAAGAGACTTCCTGTCGTAATTATCGGAAGTGATAAGGACTGCAATCTTTTCAACAATACTTATCCTGGACTGGCTGCACTGGTTCTCGAAAAGCCAATCACAGTTAATGTAATTTCCGATAAGCTCTCCTATTATTTAAAACGTTTTATCAAAAAATCGCCAAATACCAATGCTGAGGAAGATGAGGACACTGTTATCAATAATGTACTTAAAGACAGCGAAGAAGCCATCAAAAATTCTTTACGCGAGCTTGATGAACTGGAAGACCTTTCATCAGCCGAAGCGCCTGCCGAGAAACGCAAGCACATTCTGGTTGTAGACGATGACCCTGTTATGCTCAAGGTAATTAAAAAGCATCTGGAAGAAAAATATAATGTCGGCACCGCTTTAAATGGCAACCTGGCACTTAAATTCCTCGAAAGCAAGCGCACAGATCTTATTCTGCTTGACTATGAGATGCCTGGTGACAACGGCCCAACCGTTATGGGAAAGATTCGTTCACATCCTTTGAACAAGAATATTCCTATCGTATTTCTGACAGGCGTTGCTGATAGTGCCAAAATCCAAGAGGTACTTATCCAAAAGCCAGAGGGCTATCTCTTAAAGCCTGTTGACAAAGAAAAGCTGTTATTACAAATCAAGAGCTTAATTGGTTAAAAACATTATCGTTTAGGAGGTTTCTATGTCAAATGATATTCAAATCTCGGAAGAGAATATAAAACTAACAGATTTGTTAGATGTCGAAATGCTGCAACGCGTACAGGATGCCTTTGCAAAAATGACAGGACTTGCCGTTATCACAGTTGATGCCGACGGTAATCCTGTTACCAAGGGTTCTAATTTCTGTACCTTTTGTTCACTATATAACCGTCAATCACCAATTGGCAGCTTCCGCTGTCAAAGCTGTGATGCAAATGGTGCCAAGCTTGCTCTTGCTGAAGGGAAGCCTATTTCCTACACCTGTCATGCAGGTCTGGTTGAATTTGCGGCACCAATTCTTGCAAATGATACCATGATTGGCTATTTCGTAGGCGGTCAGGTGCGAACCAGTCCGCCTAATGTATCCAGCATTCTGCAAGGTGCCCGCGAAATCGGCGTAGATGCCATAGCTTACCTGCAATCTGCCATCGATGTTCCTTCTATCAGTCAGGAAGAAATCGACAGAGCTGCTGCCTTTCTTTACACAATCGCAGACGTTATCTCCAGCATTACCTATCACCGTTACATCATGCATAAAGCAAACGTGGAAATAGAACGTACCGCACAGCTCAAATCCGACTTCCTCGCAAATATGAGTCACGAAATCCGCACTCCTATGAATGCGGTTATTGGTATGGCTGAAATGGCACTTCGCGAAGAAATGTCACCTGCTGCCCGAGATTACATCCAGCAGATTAAGACTTCAGGTAAAACACTTCTTACTATTATTAATGACATTTTGGATTTTTCCAAGATTGAGTCAGGAAAAATGGACATTATCGAAGCAAATTATTCTCCATGCGACCTAATTAATGATATTTCCAACATTATCAGCACCCGTATTGGAGAAAAGGATATTGAGTTCCTGCTGGATATCAATCCAACACTTCCATGCCAGCTCTACGGTGATAACATCCGCATCAAGCAGGTAATTACCAATATCTCTAACAATGCTATCAAATTTACCGAAAAGGGCCAGGTGCTTTTAAAGATGGATTACGAAACTGTATCCGATGATGAAATTATTTTCAAGGTTTCCGTTACCGATACAGGAATCGGCATTCACAAGAAGGATATCGAAAAGCTTTTCGAATCCTTCCAGCAGCTGGATAGCAAACGTAATCGTAACATCGAAGGAACAGGTCTTGGATTGCCAATTTCCCGCAAGCTGTTAACCCTTATGGGCGGTGACATGGATATTGAAAGCGAATATGGAGTCGGCAGTACCTTCTCCTTCCATTTACCGCAAAAGGTAGTAAATGCAGATGCCTGTGTTCCGCTCAATATAGATGCTTCTAACATTAAGGTTGCCTACTTAATAACCAACCCTTATTTGAAAGCACAGCTTGAGCGCGATTTTGCACGCTTTGGCGTACAGAGCCGTGAATTCACCAAAAAATGCGACATGGCTTCACTTTCCAAAGAAAAGCCGAACTTTGTTTTCGTTGGTAATGCGCTCATTCCAAAGAAGGTACGCGAATACGCCATGCAGTATCCCGATATCACATTCGTTCAACTGATTGCCTACTACGAGACTATTGAATCCAACCTGGATAATTTAATCATAATAAAAAAGCCCGTATTACCTCGTACCCTTGCTGAAATCTTCCGCCATGAATATCAGGAAAATGAAGCAACAAGCCAGACTGAAAGCACACTCTTTGACTTTGTGGCACCAGAGGCAAAGGTATTAATCGTTGATGATAATCCTGTCAATCTGACAGTTGCCAAGGGCTTAATCGAGCCGCTCAGCATGCAGGTCGATACTGCTCTCGATGCTCACTCAGCCTTGGAAAGTATTGAAAACAAAATGTACGACATTATCTTTATGGACCATATGATGCCAGAGATTGACGGTGTTGAAGCCACTCATCTCATCCGCAGCTTTCATCCAAATTATGCCTCTGTACCAATTATCGCTTTCAGTGCAAATGCGGTTGAAGGCACCAAGAAAATGTTCCTCGAGGAAGGCATGAACGACTTCGTCGGAAAGCCTGTTGAAGTCTTTGAACTGGTATCCAAAATCCGTCAATGGCTCCCACAGGACAAAATGACTCCTGTTTCAGGTCATACCAAAAAGAAGAAAAAATCAGAAGCAAATCAGGAGCTTCCACATATTGAAGGCTTAGATGTTAATGCCGCCGTTCAGTTACTTGGTGATGCTTCCTTCTATATGGAAATTCTCAGGGACTATTATAATTTAATTGACCAGAAAACAGCTATCATCAATGAGTCCCTTGACGCACAGGACTGGAACCGATATACCATTGAAGTTCACGCGCTCAAAAGCTCTTCAAAGCAGATTGGTGCCATGGAATTATCAGGTATCGCCGCTGAGCTGGAGGCTGCTGGAAAGAATATGGATATTAAATATATTCAGGATAATAACGGACTTCTTATTGAGAAATACCACATACTACAGAACACTTTAAAAGGTATTTTCCCAGAGGAAAAAGCTGAATCCGCCAAGCATAGTCTGGAATCCATTCCAAAGAACTTATTACTAGATACCTTTACTCAGATGGAGGAGGCAATCAGTAATCTGGATACCGATGTACTTGAGGGTATCATAGAGATGTTAAAAGACTATCATCATCCTCCTAAGCAGCAAAAAATACTAAAAGCACTTGCATCTGCCGTAGATGGCTTCGACTTTGAAACCTGCGAACAGCTTCTTAGCGAATGGAAAACTCTTGCAAATTCAAAATAAAAGAAGTACAATAAGCGCAAATATGTATTTTTGCTTATTAAGATTGTCATTTTAACAGATAGGTTGTGAAACATGAACAAAATGAACATTACAGAATATATAGGAAAACCTGATGATTTGGTTATGTATTACGGAAAAACATCCTTCAAACCAGGATTATATTTCGAGAACGGCGATGAACACTTTTATCATTTTATAGGGAAGAATTCCTGCTACTCTATTCTGGAACTTCTTCATCCCGATGATGTAGAACAGTTTGAGGAAGCAGTACGTGAGCTTCCAAATGCACAGCCACAGTGTCTGATTGCCCGTGTTAAGAATGCTAATAACCAATATCGTTGCCTTTATCTTGAACTTAACTACAACGGCGTTATGTTTGATGATTTTGCATCCTTTGATATGGAGTTCTGCGATATCATTGCTATCAAGGACCGTTATGTAATTTACATGCGGCTGATGAAGAAGTATCGTCATTTTATGAGTCTTGCATCCTGCTTATACTTCGAGTATGAATATCAGACCGACATTTTCAAGATTTATCAGTATATGAACACCAAGAGTATTCCGCTTTTTAGTGGAAAGCTGGCAGAGATTAATCAGGATATTCTTGCCAGTGCCAATATTCCAATGCTTTCCAAGGCAGAGCTTAATGTGTTTTCAGAGCATCTGATTAATAAGTCTAATCTCTTTGATGTCACTGTGGACTTATCACTCTTCGACCCTACGACTCCGTATAAACGCTGTCGTTTCAAGGGAAAGAGCATGTATGTCAAGGATATTAAATCTTTGGCAATTGGTATTATCGAGCCGATTGAACGACGTCAGGATAACAAAGAGAATTATTTCTTATCAGATAGTGCTTTAGACCCTGGTACAGGTTTATTAAATAAGAGAGCCATTAACGAATACACCATATCCAAGCTTTCCGAGATAGCAGACAAAAATGGTTGTTGTTATCTTGCAGTCATGGATATTGATGATTTTAAGAATATTAACGATACCTTTGGCCATATGTTTGGTGACGAAGTACTTACCCGCGTTTCCGAGATTATCACAAGTGTTTTAACAGAACGCGGTGTAACAGGTCGTTTTGGCGGTGATGAGTTTATGATTTTCTTCGAGCATGTAACTGAGGAGGAAGAATTAAGACGAATCATGTCTACGATTAACAAGCATATTAACTGGGCATTTAACAATTCCAAGGAAGGCTTAACCGTTACTACCTCCTGCGGTATTGCCAAGTTCCCGAACGACGGAATTACCTATGAGGAGTTATTCCAAAAGGCTGACCATTCCCTTTATATTGCTAAGGCAAAGGGAAAGAACCGTTATATTATCTACGATAAGAATAAACATGGCACTGTGAAAACAGAAGCGAATTCTGACAGAAAGCTTGGTATCAAAGCTTCCATGGGTGAAGATAAAAAGGCCGCGGCGCTCTCTGAGATGATTTTGGCCCTACACAGGGATGGTACGGATGCAATCATGAATACCATGGATCAGCTGCGTGATTATTTTGACATAGACGGAATTGCTATTTACACAGGCCCTACACTTGAGCGTACCTACGCTTTAGGCAAGTATATTAACCCCATCAAGAACCTAAGCTTTATGTTCGACCCTGCCTATCAGGAATTCTTTAATGAGCACGGTATCTTCATGGAGAATATGAACCGTTTGGAAATGAAGGTTCCCGATGCATTCCAAATGTATGAACAGCAGGAGACCAAAAAGATTATCCAGTATGCACATTTCAAGGATGGTATACCAGATGCGGTTGTATCCTTTGACTTTTTCAACCGTTCTCCAAAGTCAGGTGCTACAGACTTTGGTCTGATTACGATTATCGGAAGACTCCTTGCTGAAGTCGCCGCAGGTAAGAATTAAGAATAAAAATGTACGCATAAAATGCCTCTGCAAATTACTTTGCAGGGGCATTCTTTATGCTCATCTTTTCCTTATGTAGCAGCTTATATATCTCTTCTGTTGCAAGCCGCGCCTTTGTTACAATATCTCTATTAATCTTCGGGAAACAATAGTACAGGGCATTGTTATCACCAATACCGATAATATCTCCCAGCTGATACCAGTAGTAATCGGAATTCAGGGTATAGGATGCTTTTGCCTTCTGTATGTACTCCAATGCACCATCACAGCCTGTCAGATGAAAGCCTTCCATTGAATGCTTCAAACGCCCTTCACCTACCCGATATACACATTTCGTATCAACAATCATACAAATATCCACAGGTAAATCCAAATGATAAAGCCCCTCCAGAATCTCCTTACGCACGCATTCTCTCTCCCAGCGGTACCAGTCAGGAATATGGGGAAACTCTGTCTCTCCCTCCAGTGCTTTGATATACCCAAACTCTGTCAGCTCATATTGCTTACCACAGTTACCGCAGGATAATATAATACCCTTACCTTGCATATGCTCTTCCGAAAGACATGCAGGACATTTGTAAAGCAGTCTGTTCAGAAAATCTGCTCGAAACTTTTCCCGAATGCGAATCTTATTTTCCTGCTGCCATTTAAAATTATCAAAGGCAAAACATTTCTGAATTACCTCATTTATTTCCACTGCTGACTTTTCCTGTATCTCCTCAGGCGACAGCACATACTCCACAGTAGCAGATACCTTCACTCTTCGCTTTTTCAGATTGTTATAAAGCGGGTCCTTACTATACGCTCCATAGCTGGTAATCATCACAACAGGAACACCCAGCAGCTTAATACACTTACCAAGTACATCTGGCAAAACAGTAGTTGTGCCGTCAAAGGTATAGCCTGCCTCAGGATACATCAGCACTGAGGACTTCAAGGTCTTAAGCGCATACATCATATCCTTTACCAATACCGAGTCTGTTACAAACTTCCTAGTTGGAATACAGCCAATTAATCTCATCAGCCACTCCTTGCCAAGCAGTCCGTCCGTTGTACAGATAATATTCATTGGTCTTGCACCCATAACCGCCTCTGCAATCTCCAAATCCACAAAGCTGGAATGATTCATCAGAATCAGACATGGCTCATTCTTCCCCAGCTTCTCCATACCAATCCTGTGACAGCGGAAGCCATCAAAAAGCAATAGTACCGAAGAAACCAGCTTCAACAGTATTCTGATAAGGAAGCAAGGCTTTATGGGCTTCCTATGTTTCGGACGCTTTAAAGCCATAACTTCCTCAAATTTCTTTATCTTCACTTTTGTTCTCATTGCATACCCTCATCATAAGAAGCTTCGCTTCTCGAAGTTTCACTTCTCGAAATTGCATTTCTTGAAATTTCATTTCTTTATGGTACCATCATACCATTGATATCCTTGTATGACAACGAGAGGGTTATTGTTTTATACTATCTGTTTACATGAAATGCATCCATACCAGGGTAAACAGCTGACTCTCCAAGCAACTCTTCAATACGAAGCAGCTGATTATACTTTGCTACACGCTCTGTTCTGCTTGGCGCACCTGTCTTAATCTGGCAGGTATTTAAGGCAACTGCAAGGTCTGCAATCGTAGTATCCTCAGTCTCACCCGAACGGTGTGATGAAATTGCCGTATAACCTGCCTTATGAGCCATTTTAATTGCCTCCAGGGTCTCTGATACCGAACCAATCTGATTCAATTTAATCAAAATAGAATTACCTGCCTTACATTCGATACCCTTAGAAAGTCTCTCTGTGTTTGTAACAAACAAATCATCACCAACCAGCTGTACCTTGTCGCCAAGCTCTTTTGTAAGCTCCTGCCAGCCTTCCCAATCCTCTTCATCAAGAGCATCCTCAATAGAAATAATCGGATACTTCTCAACCAGCTGTTTCCAATGTGCAATCAATTCAGACGATGTGAACTTTGTTCCAGCCTTAGGCAGCACATACTCCCCCTTCTTAGAACCCTTCCACTCACTAGA
The DNA here is from genome assembly GCA_017467805.1 of Lachnospiraceae bacterium. GTDB lineage: Bacteria > Bacillota > Clostridia > Lachnospirales > Lachnospiraceae > COE1. The sequence continues at coordinate 3,655 of JAFUKJ010000089.1, read as the reverse complement.
TGCCGCATCCATTGCAATCATAAAATCCTTTCCAGGCTCATAGCCTGCATTCTTAACCGCCTCTAAAATATACTCAATCGCTTCCTCATCGCTTGCGAGGTCAGGTGCAAATCCGCCCTCGTCGCCCACAGAGGTAGCAAGTCCCTTAGACTTTAATAATGCTGCCAATGCATGGAACACCTCTGCGCACCAGCGAAGCGCCTCCTTGAAGCTGTCTGCTCCTACAGGCATAATCATGAACTCCTGCACATCTACCGTGTTTGCTGCGTGCGCGCCGCCATTTAAGATATTCATCATCGGTACTGGTAAACGATTACCATTTACGCCACCAAGGAAACGATATAGAGGCATATCAAGCGCCTGTGCTGCTGCCCTACAAGTCGCAATCGAAACTGCAAGAATCGCATTGGCGCCAAGCTTAGACTTGTCCTTTGTACCATCTGCTTCTATCATTGCCTTATCAATTGCATAAATATCAGAAGCATCCATACCTGTGATTGCATCATTGATGATAGTGTTGATATTCTCAACCGCCTTGCTGACACCCTTACCTAAATATCTTGATTTATCACCATCTCTTAACTCCAAAGCTTCAAACTCTCCTGTAGAAGCACCACTTGGTGCAGTACCTCTGGCTACTGTACCATCTACTAATGTTACCTCTGCCTCAACCGTTGGATTTCCTCTGGAATCCATAATTTCTCTACCAATAACCTTCTCAATCTGCAAATAATTCATCCCTATTCTCTTCCTTTCTCGGCATTACTCCTCCCGTAGTGAAGCAGCAGTCTTCTTCCGAGAGGAGTTATCACATGATTTATTCAGTTTTGGTTAGTTTATTCTAACCAAGGTTATAATACTTTAACCTGTAGCAAAATGCAAGCTATTATAATGATATGTTTTATCAATAAGAAGTATACCCGTTTTTTGTCTATTTAATCATTTATGTGACAATTTGTTTGCATATCTACTTGCCAAAGGTTATAATATCTACGGTGTTTTTTAATTAATTCATGGGATACATTCAATAGAAAGGTTAGATTATACATGAAAACATTATACGTTTCCGACTTAGACGGTACGCTGCTTCGCAGTGATGAGCACACCTCAGAATATACCAACCAAAAGCTTAATGAACTGACAGAGAAAGGAATGCTTTTCTCCTACGCAACTGCACGCTCTTTGATTACAGCACGCAAAGCAACCGTTGGATTAGACGCTAAGATTCCATTGATTGTTTATAACGGTTCTTTTATTATTGATAATGCAACAGGAGAACTCATGCTATCCAACTTCTTTGATGAGGATATCAAAGACACTTTAAGAGATTTGCTGGCGCACGACATTTATCCGTTGGTATATTCCTATAAGGATTCCGTGGAGCGTTTTTCTTTTATACCTGAGAAGTGTTCCCGTGGTTTGGCTGATTTTCTAAATAGTAGAAAAGGAGACCCCCGTACGCATATCGTTTCGTCTGAGGAAGAATTATTCGATGGCGACATCTTCTATATGACCTGTATTGATGAGGAAGAAAAGCTGAAACCTTTCTATGAGAAATACAAAGAAAAGTATCACTGCATCTTTGCGCGTGATATCTACAGTAACGAACAATGGTTAGAATTCCTGCCTGTAACCGCTTCTAAAGCAAACGCCATTAAGCAGCTCAAGGAATACTTAGGCTGTGACCGCGTGGTTGCCTTTGGCGATGGCAAGAACGATATCAGTATGTTCGAAATAGCCGATGAATGCTATGCCGTTGAGAATGCTGCACCTGAGTTAAAATCACTTGCAACAGGGATTATTGGAAGTAATAACAAGGATAGTGTTGTGAAGTGGCTGGAGGATGAGTTTAATAAAAAATCCTAGACATCTGTCTAGGATTTTTATAATGCGGAAGATGGGACTTGAACCCACACGTCTATACCGACACAAGATCCTTAGTCTTGCCTGTCTGCCAATTCCAGCACTTCCGCATGTTTACGAATATTCAATTACGCAACAGTAATATTTTATCCGTTTAACATCGTTTCGTCAAGTATAATTTTAAATTTTTCTAAATATTATTACAAAAATCCTACAGACGGTCCATTAACCATTGTTCCAAATCATTTAGATTAAGGTCAGAATGCTCTATTTCTCTGGCATATCGATAAGATACCTTGATACAATCGTCCAAAGAAAGCTTTTTTTCCTGAGCAAACCATGTATACATGCAAAATTCGCAGATATAACAGACAGACATTACAGACATCCCTATCTTGCTATAAATACAGTCATCGTATACTGCTCCACAAAAATATGTATAAATAAAGAAGGTCAATATCTGCTCTAAGAAAATCTCCCATGACTGTTGTTCCCGAGCATCTCCATTCCCAGCATCCCAGCCTTTTTCAAGGATAAAACGACCAAACTCATCATAAATCGTCTTATACTTCTCATATCCATCCCTATACAACTCACACCAGGTTCCGTTAAGCACATCACTCCACTCTTCTCTAAGTCTCTCTAATTTGATATAAATATCAAAGCCATCCTTAATCTTCCGAAATCTATCCATTCCATTTAGAACTTTTGCATACCTTTCCGTGTGCTTTGTAAAATCAGTCACTACGTCCTGCATATCAAAAAGTCTGTCCTCATCTATACAAGCCTGCATCTGCCTAGCCATCTCCATAAGAATTGCCATACGTTGTTCAATTGATTTACTTCTATCTTGAACAATCTGAAAAATTACATCCCTTGCATCTTCAAGCTGCGTAAAAAGCATAAAATCAAAATCTTCAAACTCATCTTCTAATGGATCTGGTTTCTCATCTTCTTCGACCAGATATCTGGTTTGCTCTCTCATTTTCAACATCATTTCTGCAGCCACAGGACACGACAAAGACAAAGAATACTCTCGTATTCCATCAAACTCCTCTATATGTCTTGGATATCTGTTGCAAGTATCACAAAGGTATCCTTCTCCCTTGGCAGTAATTAGGTCACAAAGATTTTGGTTATTCAGCATAGCACATCTTGCCCCCTTCTGCAAGAAGCAACCTTCCTCCCAATCAACAGAAGCATCAAGACGCTTCGCAAAGCTTTCGTCAGCTTGCTTCTGTACATATTTATCATATTTTTCCAATGTATCATCATCAATTACAATCTGCCACCCCGCACAACAGGTATCAGGACACTTATCTGCTGCACATTGGAATTCATCATAATAATGTGGTTTTACATATCTCATAATTAAACTCTCTCTTTCTTATGCAATTGCATCATCGTTTCTACTAATCATAAAGCAACAAAAAAGCCTTGAAAAATCAAGGCTTTCTCTTCAAACTATAATGCGGAAGATGGGACTTGAACCCACACGTCTATACCGACACAAGATCCTTAGTCTTGCCTGTCTGCCAATTCCAGCACTTCCGCATGTCAGCTTCTTATCTTCGCTGCAAGAGTTATAATATCATTTATAGGATTATATGTCAACAAAAACTTTCTATTTTCGAAACTTTTTTTGTGTTTTTTCTTTTGAAATTTGCTGAATCTTTTCTTCAAAGAGGTTGACAGAACATCTTAAAAATAGTAAAATTATTGAAGTCGGCAGGAATGGCGGAATTGGCAGACGCGCACGGTTCAGGTCCGTGTGATAGCAATATCATGAGGG
>JAFUKJ010000088.1 GCA_017467805.1 Lachnospiraceae bacterium | reverse complement strand
AAGGATGTAGAGGGTGCATTCTATCATTTTAATTATCCATTTGTTGATGGAAATGGATATGTTACTATTGCTACAACAAGACCTGAAACAATGTTTGCAGACCAAGCAATAATGGTTCATCCAGATGATGAAAGATATAAAAATTTAGTTGGTAAAATGGTATATATTCCAGGTACAGATGTACAAATTCCTGTTATAGCTGATGATTATGTAGATATGGAATTTGGTACAGGCTGTGTTAAGGTAACACCAGCTCATGACCCTAATGACTTTGAGGTAGGTAAGAGACATAACCTTCCATTAATTAATATTATGAATGATGATGCTACTATCAATGAGAATGGTGGCAAGTACGAAGGTATGGACCGTTATGCTGCAAGAGCTGCTATCGTTAAGGAGCTTGATGAGCAGGGCTTATTGGTTAAGATTGAAGACCATAGCCATAACGTTGGTACACATGACAGATGTAAGACAACTATCGAGCCATTAGTAAAGCAGCAGTGGTTCGTTAAGATGGATGAGCTGATTAAGCCAGCAGTTGAAGCTGTAAAGAATGGCGATATCCAGTTGATTCCTGAGAGAATGGATAAGACTTATTATAACTGGACAGATAACATCAAGGATTGGTGTATCTCAAGACAGCTTTGGTGGGGACACAGAATTCCAGCATACTACTGTGATGATTGTGGTGAAATCGTTGTTGCAAAGGCAATGCCTGAGGTTTGCCCTAAGTGTGGTAAGACACATTTCACACAGGACCCTGATACACTTGATACATGGTTCTCATCTGCATTATGGCCATTCTCAACATTAGGCTGGCCAGATAAGACAGAGGATTTGGATTATTTCTATCCTACAGATGTATTGGTAACAGGCTATGATATCATTTTCTTCTGGGTTATCCGTATGATTTTCTCAGGATATGAGCAGATGAAGGAGAAGCCATTTAAGACAGTATTGTTCCATGGTCTTGTTCGTGACTCACAGGGACGTAAGATGTCTAAATCTCTTGGAAATGGTATCGACCCACTCGAGATTATCGACCAGTATGGTGCAGATGCACTTCGTTTGACATTGATTACAGGTAATGCACCTGGTAACGATATGCGTTTCTACTATGAGAGAGTAGAGGCAAATCGTAACTTTGCCAATAAGATTTGGAATGCTTCCCGTTTCATTATGATGAATATGGAAGGCAAGGATGTAACAGATGCTTCTGCATCCTTAGAGCCTGTAGACAGATGGATTATTTCAAAGCTTAATACATTGGTAAAAGATGTAACAGAGAATATGGAGAAGTTTGATCTTGGTATTGCGGTACAGAAGATTTATGACTTTATCTGGGATGAGTTCTGTGACTGGTACATTGAGATGGTTAAGCCAAGATTGTATAACTCAGATAATGCAGCATCACAGAATGCAGCACTTTGGACCTTGAAAACTGTATTAATCGACGCATTAAAGCTTTTACATCCATATATGCCATTTATTACAGAGGAAATCTTCTGTACATTACAGTCAGAAGAGGAGTCTATTATGATTTCTAACTGGCCTGTATATACAGAGGCTCGTAATTTTGCAAAGGACGAGAAGGATATTGAGACCATCAAGGAAGCAGTTCGTGGTATCAGAAATGTAAGAACAGAGATGAATGTAGCACCTTCTAAGAAGGCTCATGTATATGTAGTTTCTACAAATCAGGATATTTGCAACACATTTGAGGAAGGTAAGTTGTTCTTTGCTTCACTTGCATATGCTTCTGATGTAACGATTCAGGCAGACAAGACAGGTATTGCAGACGATGCTGTTTCAGTAGTGATTGCAAATGCTAACGTATATATTCCTTTTGCCGAGCTTGTAGATATTAAGCAGGAAATTGAAAGACTTCAGAAGGAAGAGAAGCGTCTTGAGAGCGAGTTAAATCGTGTAAACGGAATGCTTAATAATGAGAAGTTCATGTCAAAGGCTCCTGAAAGCAAAATTGCTGAAGAAAAGGAGAAATTGGCAAAATATACACAAATGAAACAACAAATTGTAGAACGACTTGCACAATTGATGTAAAAAATGGTACAATAGGATATAAGAGAGGCTGAAACTGCCTAAATGGAGGTGATTTCAATGATTAGTGATAAATCTTATGTCAGAATAACAGATGATGCAACGGAAGCGTGGCTCTATTTGTGTGCGCCTATAGACGCAGAGCGATATGAGAAATCTGAAATCCTCCAGTATCTTAAGATGCATAAGGTAGTTGCAGGTATTAATGAGTCCAATGTAGCAGCTATGTGCAAGAAGAAAATCTACGAGAGAGAAGTTAAGGTTGCGGTTAGTGAGCCAGGAGAAGAGGGAAATGACGGATATTATGAGTTCTTCTTTGACTTAGAGAAACGTAAGCCGACAATTCGTAGTGATGGTTCTGTAGATTACAGAAGTATGAGTTTAATACAGAATGTGGCAGAGGGGGATTTGGTTGCAAGATACCATCCTGCAAAGCATGCAACGCCAGGTAGGAATGTACTTGGCGGAGCTGCAAAGCCACATCTGCATAAGGATAAAAGACAGCTGACAGGTAAAGGAATCAGCAATGCGACGAATCCGAATGAATACTATGCGACCAAGAGTGGTAAGGTAGAGTACGATGGAGATAATAAGATTAACATTGTAGAGGTTTATGAAATTCGTGGCGATTGTGACTTAGCTGACAATGCAGTTATTGATTTCAACGGAGATGTTGTCATTAGTGGAAATGTTGCAGCAGGAGTTGTGATTAGAGCAGGAAAGAGTCTTACTGTGGAAGGCGTTGTAGAGTGTGCCGATATTATGGCAGGCGGAGATGTATGTCTTAAGCGAGGTATGCAGGGCGCTGGCAAGGGTAAGATTGTTTCGGGTGGCGATGTTTTTACAGAGTTTATTGAGTATGCCAATGTAGAGGCAGCAGGCAGTGTACAGGCAAATGTAATCCTCAATTCAAGAGTCAGTGCAGATAAAAATGTAGTTTTGACAGGGAAAAAAGGATTAATTGCAGGCGGCGATGTGCATGGTATGCTTGGAATCAGTTGTATTACAGCTGGCAATCTGTCAGAGATTAAGACGAATCTTCATGCAGGTGTTATGCCTGATATGATGGAGAGGCGAATTGCTGTAAATGAAGAGTACAGCAAGGTTCGGGATGAATTGGAAGAAACTGTAGAGGGAATGACAAAGATTCTTCGAGTACGTCAACAGACAGGCGAACTGAATGAACAGCTACAGAGACATCTGATGGAATTAAAGACCAAAAAGGAAGCTCTTTACGAGCAGGCTGTGGAGATTAAGAAGCGTGCTGATGAGCTGGAAGCCATTGTTATGGCAGCCAGAGAAGCCAAGATAAGAATAGAGGGAAATATTTATCATGGTGTAGTCATTGGTATTGACAGTCACCAGCTGATTATCGGAAGAGAGACAAGTTTTATGGAGTATAAAGTACAAAATGGTATGATTACAGGAACAGTTGTAGTATACTCGTAATAAGATGGTAAGGAGTCAATTTGCAGACACCGTCTGTGGATTGGCTCTTTTTATGTTATAGGAAAGTGCTCGAAAGTGGTGGAAGTTAAACAAGAATCAGCTTGGCTGATTCTTGCAGAGTGTTGCCGCTGGGCAACACTTTTTTATGTTATTAGGAGACAGAAGATGATTAGAACATATACAGAAGCAGAGGCGTACCTTTCTGAGGTACCTAAGTTTACAAAGAAAAATCCATTAGAAGAGACAAAGGGCTTTTATGACTTTCTATTAAATGATGCTAAGGAAGGACAGGCAATACAGCTTGCTAATTTGGGTAAAATTATTCATGTAGCAGGAACGAATGGAAAGGGCTCCGTTTGTTCATTTTTAAATAGTATTTGCAGAGAAAGCGGTTATAAAGTGGCTATGTTTACGTCACCGCATCTGATTACGACAAGAGAGCGTTTTCAGATAGATGGAGAGATGATTAGCGAAGAAGAGTTTATGGAAAGCTTTCAGTGGCTGGAGATGGCTGTAGAGGCATATCATGAAGTTAAGCCTGACTATCAGCCAACCTATTTTGAAAGATTATTCTTTATGAGCTTATATGTCTTTGCAAAGGCGAAAGTGGATATAACGATTATGGAGACGGGACTTGGCGGCAGACTGGATACGACAAATGTACTGGATAAGCCTGCAATTAGTGTGATAACAGAGATTGGCTTTGACCATATGGCATATCTTGGAGACACTTTGGAGAAAATTGCATCAGAAAAGGCAGGGATTATGAAGGCGGAAATTCCTGTTGTGTTTACGGATAGGAAAAGTGAAACTTCTGTCGTAATTGAGGAGTTTGCTGCAAAGCTTGGAGTACCTTGTTATAAAGTGTTGAAAAATGAATATAAAATAAATGAAATTCGGAAAAAATCCATTGATTTTTCAGTGTGCAGTCGTTATTATGATTATATTAGGTTAACCACGCATACACAAGCTGTTTATCAGGTGGAGAATGCGGCGGTTGCTATTCGGGCAATAGAGGTTCTTAAGGAGACACAAGGGTTAGATGGTGTGACTAAAGACACGATTGTTCGAGGTGTGGAGAAGATGCGCTGGCCTGGCAGGATGGAAGAGGTTGTGTCAGGGGTGTGTATTGACGGAGCACATAATGAAGATGGTATGCAGGCATTTATTGATAGCATTGTAGCTAAGCATGCCAGCCTGCCAAAGAGCGGGAAGTGCTATGTAGTATTTTCGGCGGTGCAGGATAAGAAGTATGATAAGATGATTCAGATGCTTTCTAAGGTTGAGTACATTACGGATTTTGTGATTACAAGAATCCCTGGCGAAAGAGGTGCTAACTTAGAGGATTTGAAGCAGTTATTTCAGGAATATACCAACGTACCGATTCATGTCTATGAAGAGATTCGCGATGCGATTACCTATTGCGTTCAGAATAAAGGGGAGGACGGGAATGTGTATATCGTTGGTTCGTTATATTTAGCTGGTCTTGTGGAGGACCTTTTTAGGGAGGACAGTGTGAATTAAGTTTCGCATGTGTTAGAAAGGGAAAGGTAATTGAGATGATTAACTTTGAAGAAGAACTTAAGAAATTTCATCCAAGTCTTGAGGTAGAAGATGTGCAGGATGCCATTTATAATCAGGATTTGACAGATATGGCAGACGTGCTTGTAAAGATGGTTAAGGATGCGAAGGAAGAAGAATAGGGGAACATTGAGGAATGATATGTTATAATTGTGGTTGCAGCTTGTCAGAGAAGAACTTTTGTACAAGCTGTAGAGCTGATGTGACAATATATAAGAAAATCATGTATACTGCCAATCGTTTTTATAATGACGGTTTGGAGAAGGCAAATGTAAGAGATTTAGCAGGTGCAGTATCCAGCTTGAGACAGTGTCTTAGGTTGAATAAGGACCATATAGAGGCAAGAAACTTATTAGGACTTGTTTATTTTGAACGTGGCGAGGTAGTTGCGGCGTTAAGTGAGTGGATTATCAGTAAGAATATCAGAGGCGAGAAGAATATCGCTGATGATTATATCAATATCGTGCAGAAGAATCCAGGACGATTAGAGGCATTTAATCAGACAGTTAAGAAGTATAATCAGGCACTTTTATACTGTCAGCAGGACAGTCTGGATTTGGCGGTGATTCAGCTTAAGAAGGTTATTTCCATGAATTCCCGTTTTGTACAGGCATATCAGCTGTTGGCGTTACTGTACATAAATGCTCAGGAGTGGGACAAGGCGAAGAAGGTTTTGATGCAGTGTCAGGAGATAGATACGAACAACACTATGACCTTAAGATATATGAAGGAAGTAGATGCCAACCTTACTACTGAGGAGGAGAAACCTAAGAAGAAAAAGGAAACCATTGTATATCAGAGTGGTAATGATACAGTGATTCAGCCGATTAGCAAGAAGGAAAATATTGCATTTAAGACCTTGCTTAATATTGTATTAGGTGCGGCACTGGGAGTTGCTATTACATGGTATTTGGTTGTACCTGCTAAGGAGCAGGAGGTACAGCAAAGTGCAAAAGAAGAGATTAGAATAATTAGTGAACAGTTGGATGTGAAGACCTTGCAGGTAACGGAGCTTACGCAGAAGGTTGATAGCTTGACCCTGGAAAAGGATTCATTGACGACAAGTTTGGGAGTTGCACAGTCTACGAATCAGGTAGTAGAGGCTTACACTGATTTGATTGAAGCAGCAGTGATGTATATAGAGTCGGGTGAGAATGCAGAGACTGCGATTGCAGTTGCGGAAGTATTAGAGGCAATAGAGCTTAATTATGCAACAGTGGACACATCAGAGGGTTATAAAGCCTTACAGCAACTACTTGTAGAGGAGATTTCTCCTGTTATTGCTGAGGAATGTTACACGACAGGTTATGCTGCTTATAAGGCTGCGGATTATCAGACTGCTATTGCGGATTTGGAAAGAGCATTTAAGTATGATGCGACCAATAAGGATGCACTTTACTTTTTGGGACAATCCTACTATAAGTCAGGAGATACCGTTAATGCATTGCCAATTTATGAACAGATAATAGAGCTTTTCCCTGATACGAATAGAGCAGCAAGTGCTGCGAAGCGTATTAGAGAGATTCAGGGCTAACAGAATATAAAATACGAAAGAGAATATGCAAATGTGCATATTCTCTTTTTACATTTAGGAGGTAAAGATGGAGGAACAATTATTAAAGCAAACAGTAGATAATCCGAATTTTGCAATTATTGAGAACTATTTGTGCATTAAGATGCCAAGAGAAGTAGACCATCATGGTGCAGCAGCAATTCGGGAAAATGCGGACAGACTTTTACTGAATGATAAAGTGCAGAATATTGTGTTTGATTTTGAAGATACGACCTTTATGGATAGCTCTGGAATTGGAATTATTATAGGAAGATACAAGAAGATAAGCTGTTTTGGTGGAAAGGTATATGCCATACATGTAGATGAAAGAATACGAAAAATATTAAGAACTTCAGGAATGGCATCTATTATAGATGTGTTGTCGTAAGATAGAAAGGGATGGTTATAGATATGAATCAGGTGAAAAAAGAAATTCGATTAGAGTTTGATGCAATATCAGAGAATGAGGCATTGGCGAGAGTTGTGATTGCTGCATTTCTCACACAGCTGGACCCGACCTTAGAGGAGCTGCAGGATGTAAAGACGGCGATTTCAGAGGCTGTTACCAATGCGATTATTCATGCATATCAGGAAAAGGGAGGCAGGATAGTAATGTCTGCGGCTCTGACAGGTGATGAACTGGAGGTTAGAATAGAGGATTATGGAATTGGAATAGAAAATGTACAAAAGGCAATGGAGCCTCTTTTTACAACCAGTCCCGAAACAGAACGTGCTGGTATGGGATTCGCTTTTATGGAGGCATTTATGGATAAGCTTGAAGTGGAAAGTACGGTAGGAGTTGGAACCAAAATCTGTATGCGTAAAAAGTTTTATCCTGTAAGAAACTGGAAGAATAGTCAGGTATAGCCCATGCTGGAGGATAGAGAAGTATTTTTATGCGCACAAAAGGGTGATAAAGCAGCAAAAGAGAAGCTCTTCCAAAAACATATAGGTTTGGTGCATCATGTTGTAAAACGTTACATAGGGCGAGGCTGTGAAAAAGAGGATTTGTTTCAGTTAGGTGCAATCGGGTTGATGAAAGCTATAGAAAAATTTGATGTGAATTATGAGGTTTGCTTTTCGACCTATGCAGTACCGATGATAGCAGGTGAGGTGCGGCGATTCCTTAGAGATGATGGAATGGTGAAGGTAAGCAGAGGGGTTAAGGAAAATGGTTGGAAGGTAAAGGCGGCAGCGGAAAGATTACGACAGGAAAAAGGGCGTGATGTAACAATACAGGAGTTATCAGAGGCGACGGGAATACTACCCGAGGATGTTGTAATTGCCATGAATGCGGCAAGAGAAGTAGAGTCTATTTATAAGACAGTGTATCAGTCAGATGGAAATGAAATTTATTTGCTTGACCAGATTGGAAATGTAAGTGCAAGTGATACGGATGGTACGGAACGGGAAGATGAAAGAGTTCTGAATAAAATATTGCTGGAGGGACTGTTAAATAAGCTTGGAAACGAGGAAAGGCTGCTTATTAAACTGCGCTATTACGAGAATCAGACGCAAACGCAGGTAGCAGGCAGGCTGGGAATGAGTCAGGTACAGGTAAGCCGCTTGGAGAAGAAGCTGTTGCTTAGGATGAGAGAAGAGATTATATAGTATTTTATGGCGATAAAAAAGATAGAAATTCATATAAAGTTTTTGACTAATTTGGTCGATATAGAAGACACAAGAAGTAATAGCCAAATGCAAATATATTTTTGTGAGGCACTACTAATCAAAAAAAGGATTTTTTGATGGAGGTATTTTATATGAATGGAATCAATTATAATAGTTTATTAGCTAATGCAGGACTTTATTCGAATAGCACATCTTCTACACAGGAGGATATTAAGACAAAGAGTAAGACTAGCCAGGAGATAGAGAGCAAGTCTTCGAATGTACAGCAGGATACCGTTGAGATAAACGGTCAGTCAAGAGAAATTCCAGTGGCAGGCTATAGCAGACCAAAACGTGTGGAGCCGCCAAAGGAACATCAGTATAAGGAGATTAATGAGGAAGGTATACAGGAAGGAATTGAGCTGAGTGATGCAGCGAAGTCACTTCTTGAGGAATTAAGAGCAAAATATGGCAATATGGATATCAAGGTTGCTAATTGGTCTACAGATGAGGAACAGGACTATTATGCAAGAAACTGTTCTAAAGATTATAGTGTATTGATTTCTCCTGAAGCACTTGAAGAGATGGCAGCCAATGAAGAGGTGCGTGCAGAGTATGAGGCGGTTCTTGACAAGGTAGGAGAGCAGTCAGCAGCTTTAAAGGAAGAGCTGGGCGAGGATTATGACCAGATAGCAGGCTTCCAGATTACAATTGATAAGGATGGCGAGGTTAGCTATGCGGTTCGCTTGATTCAGGATTTCAATGAGCGTAATGCGAAAAGAGCCGAAGATGCAGAGGAAGCTTTAGAAGAAAGACGAGCTGAAAAGAAGGAAGAAGCTAAAGAAGCAGAAGAGAAGGTAAGACGCAAACGTTTAGAGAAGATAGAAGCAGGCTCTATGGATGAGTTGATTGCAGCAATTAAGGAAAGATTAGCACCACAGCAAGAACAGGAAAGTGTAGTAGTGGAAGAGGTATAGAATAAGCATAATAAAGGGTATGTCGCGCGTAGCGGCATACCCTTTTGACTTAACGAAACAAATCCATATGATTTTCAATATATTGTCTGTTGTTATCCTTATCGAAAAAGTAGATTGGCAAATGTGTTGTGATATTCGCATCCCATTCTTTCAGGTTGTCAGGAATTTGCAGAGAATATCCTTTGCCTGATTTTACTCTTGTAACATAATCGTGAATGTCTGTCAAAGGTTCATCAAATGCCATGCCATAGAGGGCTACTGTATTGGTCTTATGGATATCAGAGCCAACGGTCATAGGGATATTGTTCCCTGCGGCATAGCGGTAAGCTAACTGATTCTGGTCAGCAGGATTGCCCGCATTGGCAATTTCCCATGCATGACACTGATAAGGATGAAGATTAATACGACTCATATAATCTCTCTGGCGGAAAGGATGTGCCTGAACAATTAATCCGCCAGCTTTTGTAATCTCTTCAAAGTGGGTAATGTGGTCCCATTCCATCATTTCAGGGTGTGCAAGAAGCCATTCCTTATCAAGTCCATAGATGAGATACTCGTCCATGTCAAAGTTACATTCCCAACCAAAGAATACCTGAAGACCTAGGCGGTCTCCTTCAACCTTGGCAGCTTCGTAGCCCTTGCAGAAAAGTTCAATCTTCTCTTCCCAGGGAAGCGCTCTTGGAATTGCGCTGTTTCCATTAAAGAAATGGTCGGTTACGATGATGCCGCTATATCCAAGTCCTTTGTAATAAGGTATATATTCTGCACCACTACTGGAACCGCAAAGGCTCGCCTGACGAGTGTGTAAGTGCGTTTCGTATAAGTAAGGCATGATAGTTGCTCCTTTTTAAATGTTATTGAGTCTTAAATTGTTTGAAGATATCCTCTTCTTTAAGAACTGCAATACCTCTTTCATCATCACCTAAAATAAGCAGCTTGTCTCCAGGATTGATATCAAAGACTTTTCTGGCTTTTGCAGGAATTACAATTTGTCCCTTTTCGCCGACGGTTACGAGTCCAAAAGCGTATTTTCCTCTGGGAGGAACACCAAGACCGTATATTGAGCTTGTATAATTAACCAAATCGTCCAAGGTTACACCAAATATCTCAGCTAATAGTTTACTTCGGTCAATATCTGGCAGAGATTCACCTGTTTCCCATTTTGACAGGGTTTGTCTGGATACATCCAGCTTCTCCGCAAGTTCTTCCTGAGACATATGATTCAGCTTTCGTAATTGTATTAGATTTTCGCTAAACATGCTTTCCCTTCTTCCTGATACCAAGGACACACCATCTAAGGATAGGGATTCTTGATATCACTTCATTTAATAGATATCCGCCTGCAAAGGCTGCCACGCCTGTGATGATATAAGCAGGAAATGCAGATATTTCCGTATATACATTTATTATATATGCTGTGGCTGCTAAAGGCAAATAATGAAATACATATAATCCAAAGCTTTTTTGGGACATCCATGTAGTGAGCGGGGTGGACTTGTCTCCGATTTTCTTCATGCATGCAAAGATAGCAAGGATTGCAAGCCAAGCGTAGGCAATGGAAAATGGACTATTTACAACAGGCTCGATAGCGTAATTCTCGCCGAAATAATAGTATACATATCCGCATCCAAGAACAATGGCAGCTACTAAAAGGATATGTCGGTATTTGCTTAATCTTTCGATGACCTCTTCATGAGCTAATATGAAATAGCCAAGTAAAAAGCTGAAACCATAGATACCAAAACGATACACCGTAATAATCGGAGTGTTAAGAATCTGAGCAGTCAGCCATACCAGAATCCCCAGCAGCAGAAGCACTATCACATTAACCTTTTGGCATAGATGATATAGCTTGCCTTTCTCAAAGCGGCGAATAAGTGCAATTACCATAGAGAAGAGCCAAAGCATCTGAATATACCAAAGTACGCCAGTACCCGATATTGACATGATAAGATATAGAATAAACTTCGGCATTGTATCGGGCATATAATCAAAGGCATGGCTGATTGACATACTGAAATAGCCCAATATCCATTGAAAAACAAATAGGCCAATGGTTGACGGTACTAAAAGCTTTCTGGTTCTGGCAGCGACAAATTCCTTTATCGTGTGTTTTTCAAGATAGTATCTTGTACTCATACCTGATATGATAAATAAAATTACCATAAACCAAGGGTATAAAATGTATTGCAGGATATCCTGATATTGTACAGGATAAAATGGACCAATAACTCCAGCTGTTGCTACGCCATTATACATATAAATGACATGATAAAGTACCACTAAAATAACAGTAATCCAGCGAATATTATCTGCGTAATGTTTTCTCATATATTTCCTTCCTTTGCAATTATTTTTAACATAATTGTATCACTGGGAAAGATGAAATACTATCAATTGTTATTAACGAAATAAAAGTCATTTTGTTAAAATAGGTGGCATTTAGCTAACGAAGTATTGTAACAGGGAATGTGAAAAGAGTATACTAAAGAAAATGAAAGGATGTCCCAGAGGGAGAGACAAATATGAATCAAAATGAAACACCATTATTGGATGGTATTGAGAAGTTAATAGAGACAAAGCCTGCGTATTTTAGAATACCAGGGCATAGAATGGAAAAGGGAGTAAGCTCACGCTGGACGAATAAGGTAGGAAAGGAAATCTTTGCCTATGATGTAACAGAGACACCGTATACGGATGATTTGCACAGTCCAGAGGGGGCTATTGCAAAAGCGCAGGAATTGTTAAGGGATTTGTATCATGCAGATGAAAGCTACTTTCTGGTAAATGGTACAACCTGTGGAAATGAAGCGATGATATTAAGCTGTGCTGTGGATAAGGATAAGCTGATGGTAGCAAGAAATGCACATAAGTCAGCTATGATGGGCATGATACTATCGGGGGCAGAGCCTGTCTATGTGATGCCTGAGGTTTTAACAGAGTGGGGAATACAGGGGGGAATCAGTCCACAGGCAGTAAGAAGGACATTTGAAGAGAATCCTGACTGTAAGGCTTTGTTCATGGTAAGTCCAACCTATTACGGCGTGGTTTCAGATGTAGAGGAGATTGCAAAGGTTTGCCATGAGTATGGAGCAATGCTGCTGGTAGATGAAGCTCACGGAGGCCATGTTTATTTTCATGAGGAATTACCTAAAGGCGCGTTACAGGCAGGCGCAGATATGTGTGTGCAGAGTATGCATAAGGTAACGGGAGCATTAACTCAAAGCTCTGTGTTGCATGTGAATACGAAGCAGCCATTGGATAGAGAGCGTCTTGCAACAAATCTGCATTTGGTGCAGAGTACCAGTCCGAATTACCTGTTAATGACTTCTCTTGATTGTGCAAGATATGAACTTGCAATGCATGGAAGGGAAATGCAGCAGAAGGCTTTGGATTTGGCAAGAGAAGCAAGAGAGCGTATTCGTAGGATAGAAGGATTCCGATGCATGGGTAAGGAAGTGGAAGGGAACGCAGCTGTATATGCAGTTGATGAGACCAGACTGGTAATCTGCGCAAAGGAATTAGGGATTGGCGGTTATGAACTGGAAGAAATATTATTTGAGAAATATGCAGTAAATATGGAGCTTGCAGATGCGGAAAATGTACTGGCGGTTATTACATATGCAAATGAAGCAGAGGATATGGAACGATTGATTGCAGCCTGCGAGGAAATCAGCAAAGCATATGCGGGGAAGCTGGATAAGATAAAGTATGAGTCAGCTGTAAGAGCATTACCGACAGCGGTGCAGGTTATGACGCCAAGAGAGGCTTATTTTGCAAAGATTACGGAGGCAGACTGGCAGCAGGCAGTAGGAAAAATAGCAGGAGAAATGATTGCACCATATCCGCCAGGGATTCCGATTGTTTATCCTGGCGAGAGAATTTCGCAGGAGATATGGGATTATCTGGAGCATTTCAGGCTGGAAAAACGTCATATTCATGGCAGTAAGGATGGGAAATTGGAAGAAATAAAGATTATCAAAGAAGAATAGTATATGTATAAAATACTGTTTTTGGCAAAGACTATCATCAAAGGAAATAATAGGAATTTGATGGAGGTAATAACAGTGACGGGAGCAGTATTATACATTATGGCAAGACAAAAGGTGGAATCCTTGGAGGATGATATTACGCTGGAAAAGGTAGCGAGTATCTTCTGTGAGGATCCTGTAATAAAGGCAAAAGCAAACTCTGTCAAAGTGTACAAGTTTCGTAAGAATGGGAAGACCAAGGTAGTAATCAGTATTGTAAAAATTATCGAATTGCTGACAAAAAGCTTTCCTGGAATTAAGGTGGAAAGCTTAGGCGAGAATGCAATTATCCTTGAGAGGATTCATAAGCAGAAGCATGAGAAGACAATTAGTTATTTTAAAATTGCTTTTGTGGCAGCAATCAGTCTGATAGGAACTGCTTTTACAATTATGGCATTTCATAACGATGTTCAGATTAGCAGTGTTTTTACAAGAACATATCGGATTATAACAGGGCAGGAGTCAGATGGTTTTACCGTCCTTGAGGTAGCTTATGCGATTGGTTTGTTTATAGGAATTATGGTCTTTTATAATCATATCGGCGGCAAGAAGCTTTCTAAGGACCCTACCCCTTTGGAAGTAGAAATGAAGGTCTATGAAAGAGATGTAAATATGATGCTGGCAGAAACTGCAGAAAGAGAAGGTCAGGAAATTGATGTTGATTAAAGAGATAATCTTGGGAATCTGCGGTTTGGGTTTTGGTATGATGGTAGCAGCAGGCGTGTTTACAGTATTATTTGTAGTGGGATTGATTCCGAGGTTTGCCAGCAAGACGAATACAGCACGATGTGAGATATTGTATGAGGAATTTATTATAGCGGGAACAATGCTTGGCTGTGTGGCATCTGTATTTGACTTTCCTTTTGCACTTGGCGATGCAATCATGCAATTGCCGCCTGCATTATATGATATCCTTACGAATGTGCTTTTATCTGCAATAGGCATTTTTACAGGAATTTTTGTCGGATGTCTGGCACTTGCAATTGCGGAATTACTGGATTCAATTCCAATTTTTGCAAGAAGAGCGAAGCTGCATGGCGGATTTGAAGTGATTGTAGCAGCCATTGCACTGGGAAAGCTGATAGGGGCAATTATTTATTTTGCATGGGAGTTTGCTATGTAGTATACTATGCTTAGATTTGCAAAAGGAGGAAGGATACACTTATGGTTAAGAAATATGTATTTGGAACACCGTTTGAGACAGAGGCGGTTGTTGAGGCAGTAGAGGCTTCAAAGAATTTAATTAGTTTTGGAAACGTTACCGCAACGAAAGAAGGCTTTTCTTTTGAATATACTATGGAGCCGACAGATGTGGTATATGGCTTGGGACAGGCAAACAGAGGTATTAATAAAAGAGGATATATATATGTAAGTAATTGTGCGGATGACCCGAATCACACAGAGGAGAAGGTATCCTTATATGGAGCGCATAACTTCATTGTCATTGATGGAATAAAGTGCAAGAAGGGCTTGTTCTTTGACTACCCAGGTAAGCTGGAGTTCGATATTGGTTATACGAAAAGGGATGTATTAAAGGTGTCCTGCGAGCGTGCAGACCTATATGTATATGAAATAGATGGCGAGTCTGCTTATGATATCGTAAAGCAGTTTAGAAAGATTATCGGTAAGAGTTATATTCCACCGAAATTTGCTTTTGGATTTGGACAGAGCCGTTGGGGCTATCGTACACAGGAGGATTTTGAGAAGGTAGTGGATACTTATCGCGCCAATGAAATTCCTATGGATATGCTGTACCTTGATATTGATTATATGGAGTCTTATAAGGACTTTACGATTGATAAGAAGAGAATTCCTGATTTTAAAGCTTTTGTGGAGAAGATGAAGGCAAAAAATATTCATTTGATTCCAATTATAGATGCGGGTGTGAAGATTGAGGACGGTTATGAGGTCTATGAGGAAGGTAAGGAAAAGGGATATTTCTGCAAGCGTGAGGATGGAAGTGATTTTGTAGCTGCAGTATGGCCTGGCTGGACACATTTTACGGATGTTATGAATCCAGAGGCAAGAGACTGGTTTGGCAAGAAGTATGCCTTTTTAATTGAACAGGGAATAGACGGCTTTTGGAATGATATGAATGAGCCTGCTATTTTTTATACAGAGGAAGGTGTTGCGGCACTTAATGAGGCAATTGTTGAGTATGCAGCACAGCTTACGGGAACATCTGATAAGCCTTTAGAGCCATGTGACGATATTATGAATACAGCAAATGTTTTGCCTGCAAAGATTAGAAGTATTATGGGAAGTCTGCAGAATAATCCTGAGGATTATAAGCGTTTTTATCATAATGTAAATGGTAAGAAGGTTCGTCATGATTTGATTCATAACCTATATGGTTTTAATATGACCAGAGCTGCAGGTGAGGCATTTGAGAAGATTGCGCCTGACAAGGATATATTATTATTCTCGCGTTCTTCTTATATTGGTATGCATCGCTATGGCGGTATTTGGACAGGTGATAATCAGTCATGGTGGTCACATATTTTGCTTAATCTAAAAATGATGCCATCCTTAAATATGTGTGGTTTCTTATATATTGGTGCAGACCTTGGCGGTTTTGGAAGTAATGCAACCAGAGAACTGGTGCTTCGCTGGCTTGCCCTTGGTGTTTTCACTCCATTAATGCGTAATCATGCTGCACTGGGAACAAGAGAGCAGGAGTGTTATCAGTTTGAGGATATTGAGGACTTCAAGCATGTGATTGAGGTTAGATATCGTTTGATACCTTATCTTTACAGTGAATATATGAAGGCGGCAACACAGGATGATTTGTATTTTAAGCCATTGGGCTTTGTATATCCTGAGGATAAGATTGCTGTACAGACAGAAGACCAGTTAATGATAGGTAATGAAATCATGATTGCACCTGTATATACGCAGAATGCCATTGGTCGAGGTGTATATTTGCCAGAAGAGATGAAGCTTGTCAAATTCATGCCTGACGGCAGTTTATATGAGGAAATTATGCCTAAGGGATATCATTTTGTGGAAGTAGCATTGAATGAAGTACCGCTCTTTATTAGAAAGGGAAAATGTATTCCGCTTGCCAAGGCTGCGCAGAGTACTGCCGAGCTTGACTGGGATAATCTGGAATTTGTCGGATATGATGACGCAGAGTATAAACACTATTAAGATGCCTCTCCTGCTTTATGTAAACTATTGACATTAATTGTCAGAAAGCAGTATGATAAAAGTTGAGATTTAAGTAAAATCAAACAATTTACTTTAGGAGGAGAGAGAATGAAAAAGAAACTAAAGATAAGCGCTGTTCTGATGTTGAGTACATTGGCTCTGTCAGCTTGTTCGGCAACAGAGGATATGGTAAAAGGTCAGATGGAGGACTACATTGAGCAGGAGGTGGCAAACAGACTCGAAGAGGAGCTTGCCAAGGCTTCTGCGACATCTCAGGGGCAGGCTGAGGAAACATCGATTGTAGAGACTGTTATCGCTGAGGCTCCTGTAGAAAGTGTCGAGGAAACAACGGTTGAGACAGTTGTTGAGCCTGAAACTGTAGTAGAGGCAGAGACTGTAGCTGCAACGGAAGTAGTAGAAGAGGTAAGTAAACCATCTACCGAGATGCCGTCAGAGCTGTCAGAGGATATTTATTCATTTCAGGTAGCCGTAAACGGTACTGTTCTTCAGTTTCCTATGTGGTATTCTGATTTTGAAGCATTGGGCTTTTCTTACACCAAGGATGCGACACAGACCTTGTCATCCAGTCAGTATACTGTTGGTGAAGTATGGCAGCGTGATGGGGTGAAGCTTTCTACAGAGCTTGCAAACCTTTCTATGAATACAAAGCCGTATACAGAGTGTATGGTAGCAGGTATCACCTTTGATAATTATTACCTTGAGGATGCCAATTGGGAGATTATATTACCAAAGGGTATTCAGTATGGTGTTGCGACAAAGGAAGATATTCTTGCAGCATATGGTACACCATCAAGTGATTATGAAGGAAGTATGTATTATAAGATGACTTATGAGTATGACTATTATCGTGAGATTTCTTTATATGTATACAATGAAAGTGGTGTATTGGAAGAGATTGAAATCGAGAACATGGTAGAGATTGAAGGTGCGGACAATTCTATTGATGAAACAGTTCCAGAGCTGGTAACAAAGTATACAGCACCAACAGCAGTAGGTGATGATTTGTATACCTTCAATGCTGAGATAGAAGGACATTTATATACTTTCCCTTGTCCTGTTTCAGAGTTCCTTGCAAATGGCTTTACGATTCAGGAGGAGAATTCAGCTGATGCAGTGGCAGCAGGCGATTTTGATTGGATTGAGTTAAGATATAATAACCAGTCTATCAGATTGATTGTTCGTAACTATGCAGACTATGCAACAATTCCTGAGAATTGCTTTGTGAAGTCCTTTGAAACAAATAAGAATTATGACCCTACCTTTGATGTAACAGTTCCATGCGGTATCAAGTTAGGAGACAGCGAAGATTCTTTAAAGGAGAAGATTTCAGCTTTTAATTGCGAGATAGAGGAAAGCTCAAGCTATAAGTATTACAATGTATACAATCCAAATGGAAGTAAGCTGGATGCATTCCAGTTTATCGTAAGTGAGGGTACAGTTACAGGTATTGAGTTTGAGAATGATAATAAGCCTGAGTATTAAGAGGTATAGAAGATGAAAACATTGATTGTTGTAGACATGCAGAAGGATTTTGTGGATGGAGCGTTAGGCAGCAAGGAGGCAGTTGCCATTGTTGAGAATGTGAAAAAGAAAATTGCCCAGTATCGGGCAAATGGTGGTCAGATTATGTTTACAAGAGATACACATCAGACAGATTATCTTAGTACGAATGAGGGCAAGAATCTTCCTGTAGAACACTGTATAGAAGGTACAGCAGGATGGCAGTTGTACGAAGGAATGGAGGCAGAAGGTGCCATTTACATTAATAAGCCAACCTTTGGATATCTGAACTGGTCTGATTACGACTTTGAGGAGGTTGAGTTGGTGGGCTTATGTACAGATATTTGTGTTGTATCGAATGCTTTGATTATTAAGGCAACCTTTCCAGAGATTGAGGTAAGTGTAGATGCAAGCTGTTGTGCAGGTGTAACACCTGAGAGTCATGCAGCGGCGTTAGCAACCATGAAGATGTGTCAGGTTAAGGTAATCGGCGAATAGAAATTTTTTGCAGTCAGGTGGTATTATCTTTGAAAAGAATGTCCATACTATAGATGAAAAAAGTTTGAAAGCAGGAGAAACTGTATGGACCAGAAAAAGAAAGACTATCAGGAATATGTAGAGCAAACATCACCGAAAACGAATCTGTGGCTGCAGATGGCAAAGGCATTTGTAACAGGCGGTATCATATGTTGTATTGGTCAGCTTATTATGAATACAGCCATGGAGCGATTTGGCCTGGAGCAGGATATAGCAGGAAACTGGTGCTCCATGCTGTTGATTCTTACCAGTGTAATACTTACAGGCTTTGATATCTATCCTAAGATTGTCAAATGGGGTGGAGCAGGAGGTTTGGTTCCGATTACTGGATTCGCAAATTCGGTAGCTGCCGCAGCTATTGAGTATAAGTCAGAGGGACAGGTATTTGGAATTGGTTGTAAGATATTTACAATAGCAGGACCTGTGATTTTGTATGGTGTGGTAACAAGCTGGGTGCTTGGTGTTGTTTATTGGTTGGGCAAAGTGTTAGGAATAGTTTAGTAGAATCTACTAAACTATTCCTATTTGCTTTTTTGGCTACAGAAAATGTGGTATGCTAGATTTATGAAAAACCATGCATTGCAATAGAGGAAGTGCCACTATGAAGTACAAGACCAGTGATTTATCGAAGATGCTTAATGTATCTGCAAACACGATTCGAAGATTCGCAGAAAAGGGATATCTTAGCCCGCAGAGAGATGATGATAACCAATATCGTTATTTTGAAAATTCAGATGTGGAGAAGACTACCTATATAAGTAAATATCGTAAGATAGGCTTTGGACATGAGGAGATTGCAGACATGTTTCAGTCGGATTTGTTTGGTAATTGTGCAATCTATGAGAAGAAGATGGCAGAGCTGGATAAAGAAATTATGCGTTTGAAGTTTCACAGGCATATGCTTAAGGATGATATCAGTTTGATTCAAAGAAGCAAGGGGTATGGTGAAGAATTTCAGGAGAAGGATTGTGTTCCTCTTCACTATGTTTCTTATAAGACCGAGAGGAAGATGAGAAGCAATAAGGAATGTCAGGATGAGGTGCATCGTTTCTTATATGATTTTCCAGAGATTCGTTATATCTATATTGTAAGAAAGGACGACATTTTAAAAAGAAGAGTCTGCTATGAAGAGGCAATCGCAATCAGACAGGAACTGGTGGATTATTTGGACCTTGATGTCAGCAATGAGGTTACTGAGTATTATCCTGCTCATAAGAGCATTATGCGTGTTGTGCGACTTCCGATAGATTTTAGTGACACGAATGTCATGGAGAGCTATGATGTGAAAAAGCTGTTATATGATAATTTTTTTACATATATGGATAAGAAGGGGTATACGCTTGCAGGAGATGCTGTAGGTGTTAAAATAGGCTTTTCCAAGGAGGAGGGACAGGAGATGCAGTATATCCTGTTTAGTATGCCTGTGGATTTGAAGGAATAATCGTATAAAGTATTGGAAATAAAGGAACTATTGGATATTTTAGACAAATTCAATGGTTCTTTTTTTCATATTGTTTCATTGACTGTTACACTATGTCATACTTTACAATTTAGATTACGTAGGATTACATAATTATGGGAGGAGATAGTTAATGAACAGCAAAATGAAACGACTTTTGCAGCGTATGTGGTGTTTGTTACTGATAGTTGCCTTGGAAGCAGGGAGTCTGCTTGGCAATATCGGAACTTTGACAGTAAATGCTGCAGATGGCAGAAAGATTGATGTATGGGATTTTGGCGGCGTGGAGGAAGCCGATACAGCCCTTTACAACAATCAGATTACAGTAAGTGACTGGGATAATTGTGCAAATGTTGGTGCAAACGGTAAGTTTGTAGCGGGAACAACAACATTTGGAGATTTAACAATCACACACAATGCAAATGACAGATTGTATAGTACTTCAAGCAAGAACTATGGAAGCAGCGGTATGGCTACCACAGCTTTTGATGATGGCTATACAGCAAATGGTATGTACTATTGTAATGGTACAGGCGGTTCTAACAGAAGACATCTGACTGTTGAGAATGTACAGGCAGGCGATGTAATTACCGTATATATGGGTTCTTCTAATAAGAAGGAGGAGACAATCCATTTTCTTTATATGGGAACAGAGGGAACACAGGATGATGCGACCTTAATTGACAGTATGCCAGGTATGTATTCGTTTGTAGCGCAGTATACAGGTACATATAAGCTTTATGCAGAGACAGCAGGTGGAGCAAAGCCTATTTTTAACAGATTAGTTAGAATTCCAGGTGTGCTTGTAACGGGTGCCATTGATTTTGCAGGAGTAACAGGCGAGTGTATTGTAAAGTTTGTAAACAATACAAATGGTCAGGAAACAGTAGCAACTGTAAATGGAACAGAGTATAGTGCAGTTCTGGCAGCAGGCTATGAATATACAGCAGTGCTTTCAGGCGCAACAGGCTTTGGATTTACGAATGACAGCAAGAATGTTGCAACATCAGCAAGTGAAGTATTGTCAGGAAAGAGTAATGTAAATCTTGTAGTTGAAACAAAGTCTACTTACAAATTTACAGGTAATATTACAGGCTTTGCAGCAGATTACAATATTGCAGGCTTGAGCGTTAAATTAGTACCACCAGCAGATACTAACTTTGATGCAGTAGAGCTTACAATTGCTTCTGATTTGAGCTTTACAGCTTTATTAGAGCCTGATGTAGAGTATAGCTTCGAGTTATCAGGTGTAAATGATTACGAAATCGTAAGTGCAACAACACTTTCATCTAATACAGCTGTAAATGCAGATATTGCAGTTGCATTAAAGCCAACTTATGCAGTAACAGGAAGCTTCTTAGGATTAAATGCAGGAGTAGCAGGACTGTTATTTACAAATGTAGAGGATGGTTATTCTTATATTGGTCAGGTAACAGAGAATGGTTATACAGCATCGCTTAGAGATGGTGCATATGAGGTAACAGCAACAGTTGATAACTACAAAACATCAACTCATGTTGTAGTAGATGGTGCGGCTGTTTCTAAGGATTTGATGTTTGTATATACAGGCGAGAAGGCAGCCCTGCCATTGGTCAAAAACCTTTATGTTGGTTATAGTGAACAGGCAAATAATTATGCTACAGTAAGCGAAGCTGTGGCAGCAGCTAAGCTGATGAATCCTACATGCGAGGCAGACAGAATTACTGTACATATTGCTCCAGGAACCTATCGTGAGCAGATTAAGGTGGATGTACCATATATCAGTTTTGTAAATGATGAGCCTTCTAAGGAGGTTAAGCTTACATGGTACTACGGAATTGGCTATAAGTATTATAGTGCAGACAGTACAGGCTTTTATAATGTAGAGAATGCATATGACCAGTATGCAAAGAACAGCGTAGCAAATTGGGGTAGTGCAACACACCTTTCTAAAAATTCAACAGGCTTTAAGGCTGAGAATATTACATTTGAGGCGTCCTTCAACAGATATCTTACAGATGAAGAGCTTGCTGATGGAGTAGAGCTTGATGGTTCTTCTACTACTTTTGTTAGAAAGTATGGAGTGGATGTAACAAGCAAGGCATCTACAGAGCGTGCAGCAGCTATCTATGTTGGCGCAGACCAGACAGAGTTTTATAACTGTACCTTCTTAGGAAGTCAGGATACACTCTATACAGGTGGTTCTAATGTTCATTCATACTATAAGGATTGCTTTATCGAAGGTAATACAGACTTTATCTTCGGTGATGGTAATGTAGTATTTGATAACTGTAAGATTAGCATTTATGGCTATAGCACAGGTAGCGTTGGCGGATATCTAACAGCAGCAAAAGATGAGGCATCTTTAGGATATTTATTCCGTAACTGTGTGGTATCAGCAAATGATAAATTAACAGCATCTTCAAGCTATTTTGGTAGACCTTGGGGTGCAGGCGCAAAGGTTACCTTTGTAAATACTAAGCTTGAGACAGCAGATTTGATTACAGCAAAGGGTTGGACAGATATGTCTGGCAACAGCGCAGCAAATGCAAACTTTGTAGAGTATAACACAACGGCTCTTGATGGTAAGACAGTAGATACTTCTTCACGTGTAAGCGGAACAGTAGCAACTGAGTACCCTGCAGCAGAAGTAACAGAGTATTTTGGCACATGGACACCAAGCTATTATGTAGCAGAGGAGACAACAGTTTCTTTCACAACAGCTCCTTACTTAATTGATAATGGTGATATTAATGCTCCATATCCAGGACATACATTAACAGCATGCTACTCTCTTGGAGCAGCAAATGATGCAAATGATGCATCTGTCATTTCATGGTATAGAGTAAATGGAACAACAGAAACTTTAGTAAAAACAGCATCAGCAACAAGCGATAAGAATTATACAATCGCTGCAGCAGATGCAGGTGCTATGATTAAGGTAGTTGTAACACCTATGACAGTTAGTGGTGTGGCAGGTACAGCGGTAAGCTATACAATGGAAGCAACAGTAAGAGAAGGCTACGAGAATCCTGATGCATCTGATACAGATATTGCATTAGGTGATGGCGTAAATATCTTCCTTGCTGGTGATTCTACAGTGAAGGATTATTCTGCAAACGGCATGTATATGTCAAGCGGAGCCCAGAATGAAGGCTCATGGGGAGAATTCTTACAGGAGTTCTTCGATGAGGATGTAGTTAAAGTAATTAACTATGCCAACGGTGGTAGAAGTACAAGAAACTTTATTAACGAAGGTTCATTAGATAAGATTGCAGCAAATATTGGAGAGGGAGATTATCTCTTTATTCAGTTCGGTCATAATGACTGCGCAAATGGTTCAGGTTACTTAGAGGACAGATATGTACCATTAGGAACACCTGATGCAAATGGTATCTATCCAACAACAGCAGGTACGGAGGTAGCAACACCTTCTTCTTTAACAGCGAAGTATGGAGATACATATTATTCATATGATTGCGGCGGTACCTTCAAGTGGTATTTGACACAGTATATTGAGGTAGCAAGAAGTAAGGGAGCGATTCCAGTATTGGTAACTCCTGTTTCAAGAATGTATTACACAAGTGATGGAACAATCAAGACACATCACGATTCAACAGATACAACAACAGGTACTTATGTATCAAGCAACAATGCATATGTAACAGCTTATGAGCAGTTAGCAGAAGAACAGAATGTTTTATTAATTGACGCGTTTACATTAACCAAGAATATGTATGAAGCAGCTTATGCCGCTGATGCTTCGGCTTCAAATGGCGTAAGTGCATATGGCTCACAGGTTATGGCAGCAGGAGATAAGACACATAGCAATAAGTTAGGTGGATTTATCTCAGCAGCTTATATGGCACAGGCGATTCAGAAGATGAATTTGAATATCTCTCTTGCAGTTCAGATGCCTTCACAGGTACTTGGAGAGACTACAAGCGGACAGACTGTATTCACAGTAAGCGGAAGCAATCAGTTGACTGCCTATGCACAGGATAGCAGCTTTACAGCTGTAGCAGAGTACTGGACAGTATTAGGTCAGAGCTTGATTAATGAAATCGGTGGTCAGGAGGTTGTACTTCCAGATGTACCAGGAGATGATACAACTGATGATACCACTCATGTAGCAAAGACAGATGCTAAGATGTGGGTAATTGGTGATTCTACAGTTTGTGCATTTAATGATGCTTACTACTATCCAAGATATGGATACGGTACACAGATTGGCAACTATCTTGACGGATGCTATGAAGTAAAGAACCTTGCGTTATCAGGACGTAGTTCACTTAGCTTCTTACAGGAGGCTAACTATACAACACTGATGTCTGAGATTAAGGCTGGTGACGTGTTGGTAATTGGCTTCGGACACAATGATGAGAAGGCGGAGGCAGCTCGTTATACAAATCCAAACGGTGACTATACAACACCAGGTTCATTTGCATATGTTTTATATGAGAACTATATTAAGCCTGCACAGGCAGTTGGTGCAGAGGTTATTCTTTGCACACCAATTGTAAGAAGAACAACAGAGAGTACGTTTAGTAACTCACAGATTCATATTACAAGTACATCGGTGGTAGATGGTGTAACCTATGAAGGTGGTAACTACGCACAGGCTATTATTAACCTTGGTCAGGCAGTAAATGTTCCTGTAGTAGATTTAACAAGCTTAACAAGGGATATGTACTTAGAGTTAGGTGCAGCAGAGACTTTATATATGCATGCATGGACTTCTAAGTCAGAGAACAGTGTTGATAATACACACTTAAATATTTACGGTGCGAAGAAGGTAGCTTATCTCTTTGCAAAGGCTGTTCAGGAAACAACAGCGGAGTTAGCATCTCACATTGTATTAGGAGCAGAGCCAACAAAGGCAGCAGATTTGACATCAAATCCTGACTATGTAGAGATTAGCTATGACAATAATCTTGCACAGAGTACACTTTGGGAAGATTATGGCGTATTTAAGGGTACTGTATTTGGTAATGTTGGCGGTGCATCTAAGATTAATACAACCAACTTTACACTTGGTGCAGACGCAAATGGCAACATGAGAATTGCAGCACATAACGGTAATGGTAAGATTGCATCAACAGCAGATGGATTTGCAATGTACTATTATAAGATTCCTGTAGGAAAAAACTTTACATTAAAGGCAACTGCTACAATTAATTCTATGGATTCAAATTCACAGGTTGGATTTGGACTTATGGCAAGAGATGATATGTATATTGATAAGAATGATACAGCAATCCTCTCTGATTATGTGGCAGCAGGTACATTAGGCAATGGTGTTAACTGTTTCAATCGTCGTTCTACAAAGCTGACAAAGGGACCTGCACTTACAACAGAAACCTTGGCAGCAGGCAATAGCTATGACTTAAAGATTGAAAGCAATTCAGACGGATATGCATGTACATTTGGTAATGAGCCAACTCAGACAGGTGGATTTGACTTCCAGCTTACAAGTGTTGATTCAGAGTATGTATATGTAGGTATGTTCGTTTCAAGAAAGGCAGATGTTTCCTTCAGCAATATTTCACTTATCGTAGATGGTGAGGTAGTTGTAGGAAGTGCTGAGCCAGAGACACCTGATGAGGAAGAGAGTTCATCAGAAGAGGAAAGCTCATCAGCAGAAGAGAGCTCAACAGAAGAGGAATCATCAAGTGAAGTAGAGTCTTCAACAGAAGAAGAGTCATCAAGTGAAGTAGAGTCTTCAACAGAAGAGGAATCCTCAAGTGAAGAAGAGTCTTCAACAGAAGAGGAATCAACAAGTGAGGAAGAGTCTTCAACAGAAGAGGAATCCTCAAGTGAGGAAGAGTCTTCAACAGAAGAGGAATCAACAAGTGAGGAAGAGTCTTCAACAGAAGAAGAGTCATCAAGTGAAGTAGAGTCTTCAACAGAGGAAGAGTCATCAAGTGAAGTAGAGTCTTCAACAGAGGAAGAGTCATCAAGTGAAGTAGAGTCTTCAACAGAAGAGGAATCAACAAGTGAGGAAGAGTCTTCAACAGAAGAGGAATCAACAGGTGAGGAAGAGTCTTCAACAGAAGAGGAACCAACAAGTGAGGAAGAGTCTTCAACAGAAGAGGAATCAACAAGTGAGGAAGAGTCTTCAACAGAAGATGAATCAACCAGTGAGGAAGAGTCTTCAACAGAAGGGGAATCAAAAAGTGAGGAAGAGTCTT
>JAFUKJ010000087.1 GCA_017467805.1 Lachnospiraceae bacterium | reverse complement strand
TAAATGAATTACTTCTTTATTCTGTACAAGCTTAATATCCTCTGGCTTGATTGCTTCGATAGTCTGAATAGAGTTCAATGCGATTGCATATTTCTCATCACCGATAACAACCATCAATGCCTGAATAATAGCAAGTGTTAACGGAAGTCTTACAATAAAGGTTGTTCCCTCACCAAGCTTTGTCTTTACCTCTACCTCACCGCTTAAGGACTCAATCTTAGACTTAACAACATCAAGACCCACACCACGACCTGAAACGTCTGTGACCTTCTTTGCTGTAGAGAAGCTTGGAAGGAATAATAAATCAATGATTTCCTTCTCACTCATGGCATCAGCCTGCTCCTGAGTTAAAGTTCCTCTCTCAATTGCCTTAGCCTTAACAGCTGCTGTATTAATACCTGCTCCATCATCTCTAACCTCGATGACTACGTTATTACCATCCTGATAAGCATCCAGGAAAATAGAACCAACCTCAGGTTTACCAGCCTTTACTCTCTCCTCATTTGACTCAAGTCCGTGGTCTGCAGAGTTTCTGAGCATATGCATCAATGGGTCACCGATTTCATCTACTACGGTTCTGTCAAGCTCTGTGTCCTCACCTGACATGTAAAGCTCCATCTTCTTTCCAAGATTCTTAGAAAGGTCTCTAATCATTCTTGGGAATTTATTTACGATACTCTCGATAGGAACCATTCGAACCTTCATAACTGACTCATGAAGATTTGTAGTTACACTCTCAAGATATTCAATCTGCTCATTTACAGCTGAATTATTTTCACCGCTTCCCTCAGAAGCAGATGCTGTTGCAGATACCAGAGAGTTCTTTGCAATAATCAACTCACTAACAAGGTTCATTAATACATCTAACTTCTCAATATCTACTCTGACTGTTCTGTTGACAATTGGTTTAGATACAGCCTTTTTATCCTGCTTAGGCTGCGCTGCTGGTACTGCCTTTGCTGCTGCCGCAGGAGTATCCTGCTTTACCTCTTCCTTTGTCTCAGCAGGTTCTGTATCCTCAGATACCTCAACCTGATATTCTTCACAAAGAGCTGCATGAATCTCTGACACGCTCTTTACAGCTGCAATCAATTCATCTCTTGTACTCTTTGAAATAAAAATCATACTAAAGGTAAGCTCAAACTTCTCATCCTCAATGTCCTGTGTTGTCGGATTAGAAGCGATAATCTCACCATGCTTTTCAAGTGCCTTAAAGACAAGAAATGCTCTTGCTGCCTTTAATACACAAGATTCTTCAACATAGACTGTAATGCCATATACCTTATATTCTTCCTCGTATGCCTTCTTAATCAGTTTCTGCTCAGTATCGGTAATTGCAATCTCTGCCCACTTTGCACCTTCGCCAGCTTCCGCTTTCGCTTCTGCCTTTGGTGCATCCGTCTTTGGTGCCTCTGCCTTTGCTTCTCCATTCATAATAGCATTCAAGGCTTTGATGATATCTTCATTATCATTTGTTCCTTCGTCCGATGTCTGCTGAATATTTCCTACATATTCCTCTAATGCATCGAGACACTGAAATAAAATATCAATCATTTCAGGCTGAACTTTGATTGTTCCGTTACGAACCTCAGAGAACACGTTCTCCATGTCGTGTGTCAGCGTCTGTAAACGCTTGAAGCCCATAGTTCCTGCCATTCCCTTTAAGGAATGTGCTGCTCTGAATATCTCATTAATGGTATCCATGTTTTCCGGATCCTGCTCAAGATCCAGAATCTGAGTATTCAGGTTCTGTAAATGCTCTTTTGTTTCATCAAGGAAAATTTCAAGATATTGACTTGTATCCATGCTACTTGACCCCCACATTCATTATAATTTCCTGGGCCACGTCATCTAAGCTGGTTACCTGATTCACCAATCCCGTAGCTGCTATACTTTTCGGCATTCCATAAACGGTTGAAGATGCTTCATCCTGTGCAATGACGTGTACTTTTTTTGCAGTTTCCAAATTCACGATTCCTTTGGTTCCGTCAGCTCCCATTCCTGTCAACACTACACATACAATCTGCGAATAATTAGATTTCATCAACGATTCATACATGTAATTTGCGCAAGGTTTTACGCCTTCTCTTGGCGGCTCATCGGAATAACTGATTACAGCCTTGCCATTCTTCTGAATGACGTTCATATGTAAGCCACCCTGTGCTATATAGACTTGTCCGTTCTCTAATACATCCCCTTCTTCCGCTTCCTTCACGGCTATCTTGCTAAGCGAATTCAATCTGTCCGCAAGAGAACGAGTAAAGCCTTTCGGCATGTGCTGAACAATGAGCACTGGTGCGGCAAGCTCTGCGGGTAATCTCGGTACTACACTCTGTAATGCCTTAGGACCACCTGTAGAACATGCAATTGCTACTACCTTCTGACCACTGCCAGAACTTGCAGGTGCACTCTTTCGTACGATATCTACAAGCTTTCTGGTCTGTTCCTCCTGCTTCTTTCTGCTCTCTACGGTACCAGCCATTACATTGGTCTGGCGGCTTTCTGCAACAGCCTCCAGCAATTCGATGAAACGCTGTTTAAAATTATCCGTTCTCAAATAAGCAATATTGTTTGGCTTCTCGATAAAATCGATGGCACCTAACTCCAATGCCTCCATCGTAACTGCGGCACCTTCTTTGGTATCCGTACTTGCCATCATAATCTTAGCGCGTATTCTGTCCTTTTGGAGCATTCTAAGAAGCTGGATTCCATTAATCTTTGGCATATTGACGTCTAAGACAACTGCATCATACTGTTTTTCCTTCAGTAATTTGTATGCCGCTTCCCCGTCAAAAGCAATATCTTCTACCTGGAATCGCTCATCTGAGTTGATTATATCACACATAACTCTTCTCATGAGTGCAGAGTCATCAACTACCAGTATTTTTTTCTTAATTTTTAAGGAATTTCTTGAAATTGTCATACTTTTATTCAACCTTTTCCATTTTTTCTAATTTTACGTTCCTCATCAAAGATATACTTAATAATCTCTTCTCTTGTTGTCGCATCAATTGCCAGGAACTTTACACGTGTCTCCTGTTCTCCTGTCTTTCGTGGCATTTCCTTACTTGAAACTACTCTGGCTGCCATTCTGAAAGCCTTTTTCTTATCCTCAATTGGAAGTCTGAATTTCAAATAAATCAAATCTCCCGCCTGATATTCCTGTTTAGACACAAATCGCAGACCGCCTCCGCTGATATCTACGATGATACTTGCATTCATATTGGCATCCGATACCAGATGGTCGAGCCCCTTGCAAATTGTCTCTGCCTCATCCGTACTAATTACTTTCACTGCGGATTCAATAACACAGTTAAATCGGTAGTACTCACGTCTTTGATATTTGCGAAGGTCACTGATTACCTCTGTAATCAGCACATAATTATTCTGAAGCTTCTGTCGGTCAAGAATTCGCACATTCGCTTGTACCATTCCTGCCTTAGAAAAAAAACATACATCGTATTCCCCATCTACAGGAAGCAATACCAGCTTGGTCTTATCCAGAGGCATGGCAATTAATATCTTGCCATCCTCCTGAATATCGAACACCTCAGACTGATAAGTTCTGATTCCCTCTGTTCCATCAGGAAGCTTTACCTCCTCTATGGACCTCATTTCAAGCTTATCTCCTGGTGTCACATACCTTCCAATCATGTTTTCCTCCTGCACAGTACGCTTTAGTAAGCTGCCTATACCCATATATCATCCCTCTTTTCTTTTATCCCATCTTTTTATTACCTGCTACGATATGTGAAAAGAATGCTGCCATTCCTCTCTTGGATAGCGACTTATCATACTCCTTATCCATCAGTGCATACGCCATCTTCTCAAAGGCTTTGGTTGACTTTGCATTCGGGCTCTGCATACTTACAGGCATCTGCTGCATGACTGCGCTCGAAAGATGTGAGTCATGCGGAATCGCTCCAAGATAAGAAACAGGAAGCTTTAAATAACGGTTCACTACAGAATTGAGCTTATTGTACATCAGCTCTCCCTCTGCCTCATTTTCTACCTTATTTGCAATAACCTTAATCTTTGAATCCTCTCTTGAAAATCTTGGATGTGTATTCAAAGCCTTCAGGAGCGAATAAGAATCCGTAATGGAGGTTGGCTCTGGTGTTGCTACTACCAGTATCTCTCCACTGGCTACCAAAAAGTCCAGTACTGCATCGGAAATACCTGCTCCCGTATCAATGATAATAATATCCGCTATTGCATCCAGCTTTGCCAGATTTTGGATAATATAGCTTAAATAATCCTTTCCAAGATTGGACATTCCTGCAATTCCTGAACCTCCCGAGATAAATCCAATATCCATCGGTCCCCATGTAATGATATCTGTAATACTCTTGCCCTGATATATCAAATCACACAGATTATGCTTTGGCACTGTACCAAACATAATCTCAATATTTGCCAAACCAAAGTCTGCATCCAGTATGATAACCCGTTGTCCCATCTGCTTAAACTGACAAGCAAGATTAATGGAAACATTCGACTTTCCTACGCCGCCCTTTCCACTTGTGACAGTAATAATTCTAGCGAGAGGTCTTTGTACAGGATTCATTTTAATTACATTTCTGAGCTGTTCTGCCTGATCCATCTATAACACCCCTTTCCGCTTAACGCTTGCCACCAAGTAACTGCTTCACCGTCGCCTGTGGATTGAAATACTCAATGTCATCAGGAACATTCTGACCACATGTCACATAGGATAAGGCTGCTCCTGTATATAATTTCAAATTATAAATATTTCCAAGTGTTGAAGTCTCATCCAGCTTTGTAAAGATAAGCTTATAATCTACAAGCTCCTTATAGGTATCTGCAATCTTCATTAAATCACGATACTTTGTAGATGCTGAAAGCACTAAGAAAATCTCCTTTGGTGCCTGTGTTTCTACTGATGTAATCAGCTCGCTCATGCTTTCTCTCTGTGCCTCATTATTAGGTGAATGACCAGTTGTATCTACGATAATATAGTCATAATCCTTAAAATCTGAGATTGCTGATGTAATCTCCTGCGCAGAATATACAACTCTGAATGGAACCTCCAAAATATTAGCATAGGTTCTAAGCTGTTCTGCTGCAGCAATTCTATAGGTATCAGCTGTTAAAAGAGCTACCTTCTTCTTCTGCTCGATGCGGAAGGTTGAAGCAATTTTCGCAATTGTAGTTGTCTTACCAACACCTGTAGGTCCTACGAAAAAGATTACCTTTGGTCCATTTTCTGCTGGCTCAATCACATGTGCCTTTCCAAGCTTTAAAATCATTCTCTGATAAATCTCTGAAAGCATAAAGTCCAACGTAACATCAGGCTTACAGTTCTTCTCGATTTCATCAATGATTTCATTTGCATATTTCTCATGAACTTCATTATCAATCATCTTATTATAAAGAAGTCTTAAGAAGTTCATTCTGGTCTGTTCTTCCTCTGCCTTCTGCTTCTCCTCTTCCTTTTGCTGCTCTGCCGCTGCCTTTTCCTCCTGCTGGGAAAGCTGCTTCTCTAAGAGCGACTGCAAGGTATCTAACTTCTTCTCTAACACATTGCCTGTTGGAACCTCTGTTAAAGGATTCTCACTTAGTTCCTCTGCAATGGTCTTCTCCTTTGCCGATGCCTTATTCATAGGCTTTGGCTGTGCCTGCTTCTTCGCCTCAGGAGGAAATGCTGCTAACACCTCTGCCACTGTCTGCCCCATAGCTCTTGCCTCCTGCAATACAGGTGCATCCGCAAGCTCCAACTCAGCCTCCTTTGGCTGCTTCATAGGAATAATCTTTCCCTGACCAACTGCAACATTAATACTGTTAGCCGCAGGTGTTGCTGTTGCAGCAGCAGATTCTGCTGCCGCTGCCGCAAAGCCATATCTCTCATTCTCTTCTTCTTTTGCTACTGTTACCTCTACCTTTGTTCCCTTGAAGATGCCAAGCAGTCCCTTTGCCTTGACTGTCTTAACGTTCATCTCCACAATTCCTTCACCCAATTCTTTTTTTGCACTCTCCAGTGCTTCCTCTTTTGTTCTTCCTTGAAATTTCTTAATAATCATTATGCCGTCACCATTCCCACTGATTGTAATACTACGTTTGCGTCAATTTCGTTATAAGACACTACTATGAGGTCTTTATAATAATCCTCCGTCAATTGCTTGAAATATGTTCTTACAATTGGCGCTGTGATAATAATCGGATTCTTGCCAAGCTTTTCAAGCTTACCAACCTCCGTTTCGACAGATGCGATAATCTGCTTTGTCTTATCCGGGTCGAGAGTTAAGTATGCGCCCTGCTCCGTCTGCTTTACGCTTCCCATAATTTCCTGCTCAAGCTTCGGGTCTAAGGTTACTACACTTGCCGTCTCATTCATCGGAAAATACTTATTTGATATCGCCCTTTTCAGGCTCTGTCGTACATATTCTGTCAGGATATCCGTATCTCTTGTTGTTGTTGCTCTGTCAGCCAAAGTTTCAAAGATTGTAACAAGGTCTCTGACGGATATTCCTTCCTTTAAGAGATTCTGCAATACCTTTTGAATATCGCCAAGTCCAAGAAGCTTTGGAATAAGCTCGTCCACCAATGCAGGATGTGCTTCCTTGACATTGTTGACAAGATTCTGTACATCCTGTCTTGTAAGAAGGTCTGCAAGATACTGTCTGATAATCTCTGTTAAGTGAGTAGCGATGATAGATGGCGGGTCTACTACTGTGTAGCCAACACTCTCTGCACGCTCTCTCTGGCTTTCCGTAATCCAGATGGCTGGTAAATGGAAGGATGGTTCAAAGGTTGGAATACCTGAGATTTCCTCCTCTACAAAGCCAGGATTCATTGCCATATAGTGGTCAAACAGGATTTCTCCCTCACTTACCTGTATGCCCTTTATCTTAATAATGTACTGATTCGGATTTAACTGAATATTATCTCGTAATCGAATAATCGGAACTACCGTACCAAGTTCTAAGGCTATCTGTCTTCGAATCATTACTACTCTATCAAGTAAGTCACCACCCTGATTTACATCAGCCAGTGGAATAATACCGTAACCAAACTCTAACTCGATTGGGTCAACCTGTAGTAACGAATTGACATTTTCGGGTCTTCTGATTTCGTCTGCGCTTTCCTCGTCCATATCCACCGCACTTTCTATCTGTGCTTCCTCTATCGTACTTGCCATCATTCTTCC
>JAFUKJ010000086.1 GCA_017467805.1 Lachnospiraceae bacterium | reverse complement strand
CTTACAAAACTTACATTCTCCCAGAACATCAATCACTTGAAAAATTTGTTGTCTAAATCCAGTAAAATCATCAATATTCTTTTCAAAGGGAATATGTACAAAGACCATCTGTGTATTCAACTTTTTCTCCGAAATATACCTTAATCCATTCCAATATAACCTATTACAAAATGAGCTCCCTGCATTGTGTGAGATTTTTGCAACAACACCTTGATTCTCAAATATCTGCTTTAACCACTCACAGTCAAAGTTAGTCGCAATTTGTACTTCTCCATCTCTCGCAGTAGTCTCTATATGTACCTTATTCTTAATATTCGTTCTTTGTCCAAAACTAATAATATACGCAAACTCTTCTTTATATAAAGCATCTATCAGTCTTTCGGAATCCTTTACCTTATCATTTGGCAACAAAAGTATCTGATATTCGCCTGCTTCTTGCACTAATAACTCCGCCGACGTATTCCTAAATGCTGTCAGAAGTATCTTTTTCTCCATATTAATCTCCTCTTATAGAACAAATATCACAAACAGCAACCCATATGCTTTCCTAATATCTCTATTTACCAACAGATAAACACTTCCAAATGCCAAGCCTGAAATCATACACAGAATCCCCGTTAAGATACCCTTCGTAAAGAAATGCCCAATCCCCCATGTAAGCGCAATCAAAATTCCGCCATATGGAATATTGGGCTTATGAAACCATATTTCAAATGCCCTCTGCCCGAAAACAAGAATTAATGTTACCAATACAACCTCAAACACATAATAAATATACTGGAAAATAAACTTTAACCAACCATTTGCATAGAATTCCTTTATTACTTTGGAACCATTCCAATCAATATAAGAGATTACCAGACTCAACACTACAACCACTGCAATCGTAAGCCACTGCCAAGCCTTTACCTTGCTTCCTCTCTCACAAATATCAAATCCGTACTTATTCTTTGCACATCGAATCAATAGGTAAGCTACTGTACCCCATAAAATACATGTAACTGTCCAATGAATTAAATGCTGTACCACACTCCACTCACTATACTGTACACCATATACAAACGGCTCAATCCAGTAAAATAACGGTACCTCCAAACCAATTCCCGCAAATGCTAATAACGCCAATGACATATAATCCCATCCTGTTACTTTTTTCATTACTTAACTCTCCTTATGCTTTATTTCTTAATCTAATCCATACAAATACGGTTTACCATGCTTTGTACTGCCTTCATATGGTATCTCTACCAGCCCAACACTTTCACTCATCGCACACTGAATCAACTTCTTGGTCAGGTCAGGAACATCCTCTCTTATCAAAGCCTCCTCAACATCAATCCATATCACTTCACTATTCTCATCATGGTCTGACTGCGCCTCTCCAGACACATATTCTGCACGAAATGCCACATACCAGTCATGATTATTAAAGCGTATTCCAATAATATTCTTTGGTTCTACTACAATATTCGTCTCCTCCAGATATTCACGCTTTAATGCATCCTGCGGTGTCTCGCCATACTCTACATATCCACCAGGAATGATTAGTTTCCCTGCACCTCCACCGTAAGTATGCCTTGCCAATAACACCTTATTATCCTTGATTACCACGCCTGTTACGGACTGTCCGTAATTTGTTGTATTGTTCTCCATAAGCTCTCCTCATCTATACATCAGAACGTATTCATCGTTCCCTTATTATGCGGACATATATCCCTGCACTTATGACAGGATATCTCCCATTTCTGCTTCTCTTCATTGTCACCAAACGCATGATTCCAACAAACATCTTGCTTGATTTCCTCATGCTCCAAGGCATTTACAGGACATGCATTCACACAAAGCTTACAATTGGTACAAATATCTTCCTTCAAAGCATCTGCTTCAAACTCCGCCTCACACAACACCGCTCCCAACCAAATCATACTGCCATACTCTGGTGTAATTAACAGCGAATGTCTTCCAATCGTACCAAGCCCTGCCGCCTGTGCTGCATGCTTCTGTGAAATAATAGAACGCCATCTATTCGTATTACCATCCCATTCACTTTCATTCGTAGGAATCGGCACACATACGATGCCTCGCTTCTCCATCTCTATACAAAAATCCAGTGCAATCATATCCATCTTAGGCGTTATCGTGTTGCGAATCCTCGTGTATACAGTTGAAGTATTGCACCTTAAAGCACCTACTGGAAATCTGCACCCAAAGGAAATAACCGACTTACATGTCGGCATCACATCCAGTGGATGATATCCCTTTGGCGCATCCTCAAATCTATCTATGCTGGCTATCCCACATAAGTCAGCCCCTAGTGCTGTTAATATCTGCTTTACCTCTTTGCTATCTACCATATCTCTAATCCCCTATATCTTTTGCTAACATAATCAAATGAAAACCACGCCCATAGGCATTCGGTTGAATGCCTATTTATGTAAACTTTTCTTAATTTTACATCCTTTCTATTATAATGTAAAGTCAAATCCGAATAAATGTTCTATATCAATCTCCAGTAACTAAAAAAGGATGCCAGACTCTCATCTGACATCCTCTCAATACTACTCTAATAAACCGAAGTTTTATATAATTGCCTTCTTCGGACACTTCTCCTTACATGCGCCACAGCCAGTACACTTAGACTGGTCAATGTGTGCATGGAAGTCTTCTACAGTAATTGCACCACTTGGACAAACCTTAGCACAAAGTCCACATCCGATACAACCTACCTGACAAGCCTTCATGGTAACAGGTCCCTTATCCTTTGAGCTACAGGTTACAACAGCCTTAGCATCATAAGGGATAAGCTCAATTAAGTGCTGTGGACATGCTGCCACACACTTGCTACAAGCCTTACACTTCTCCTTATCAACTACTGCAATGCCATCTACGATAGAAATAGCATCAAATGGACAAGCCTTTGCACAGTTACCAAATCCGAAGCAGCCATGACTACAGGACTTTGCACCGCCAGCTGGAACAAACTTCATCATGGCACAGTCCTCAACACCTGTATATTCGTACTTCTGTGTTGTCTGCTCGCATGTACCTGCACACTTAACAAATGCAGTCATACGAACTGACTCTACTGCTTCAACACCCATAATGTCGGCAATCACCTTACCAACTGCCTCGCCACCTACAGGACAGGCATTGACAGGTGCTTCACCCTTTACGATTGCAGCCGCAAGACCTGAACATCCAGGAAAACCACAACCACCACAGTTATTACCAGGAAGAGCCTCTGCTACAGCCTCTTCTCTCTCATCTACATCTACTTTGAATATAATACCTGCTATTCCAAGAAAGATTCCCAGAAATAAGCCAACGCCTCCGACAATGGCTACAGCAGTTATAATCGCTGATATATTCATATTAAACCATGTCCTTTCCTATTCTCACACAACCTATAACAAGCCAGAAAATCCACAGAATGCAATTGCCATAAGTCCTGCTGTTACAAGAGTAATTGGCATACCCTTGAAGGACTCAGGAATGTCATTATATGCCATCTTCTCTCTGATACCTGCAAGGATTACAATTGCAACAAGGAAACCTGCTGCTGTGGAGAATCCGCTTACCATACTGAACAAAATACCATATTCCTTCTGTACATTTGTTAAAGCGATACCTAATACTGCACAGTTTGTTGTAATCAGTGGAAGGTATACACCAAGCGCCTGATACAAACCCTGCATATACTTCTTAAGGAACATTTCTACGAACTGTACCAATGCCACAATAACAAGGATAAATACGATAGTCTGCAAATAAGTAATATTCAAAGGAACTAACATAAACTGGTAAATTGCAGCAGTTACTGTTGATGCCAATGTGATAACAAAGATTACCGCACTACCCATACCTACTGCTGTCTCTACCTTCTTAGATACTCCTAAGAACGGACATAAGCCAAGGAACTGACTCAATACTACATTACTAACCAATGAGGAGCCAATTAATAAGATTAACAATTCTTTTACTGTCTCTAACATCTTAATTCTCCTCCTTCTTCTCTTCTACAGCCTGCTCTGTCTGAACAGGAGCCTCTGCCTTAGGTGCTTGCTCTGCCTTTGTTGCAGCCTCAGCAATA
Source organism: Lachnospiraceae bacterium (assembly GCA_017467805.1). Lineage (GTDB taxonomy): Bacteria > Bacillota > Clostridia > Lachnospirales > Lachnospiraceae > COE1. Next base: position 4,537 of record JAFUKJ010000086.1, on the reverse strand, counting down.
GTTCCCTCTGCCTTACTGTCATAGAATCTATGAGCGCAGCCTGCATCTGAGCAGTTCATACAATCAGAGCTGCAGCCTGACTGAATCTTATCAGCCTCTTCCTTCTTACCCTTCTCTGCAAGAGTTCTCTTAATCTTATTCTGCAAAGCTGTCAATGACGCCAATACAAAGAAGGCACCAGGAGCTAATACGAAAATGCTGATTGGTACATAGCTTTCAGGCATAACACGAATACCAAAAAGCTCACCTGCACCAAGAATCTCTCTTACAGCACCAATACAGGTTAATGCTACAGAGAAACCAAGTCCCATACCCAAACCATCAAATGCAGATGGAATTACGGGATTCTTAGATGCAAATGCCTCTGCACGTCCTAAGATAATACAGTTAACTACGATTAATGGAATATAGATTCCAAGTGAATCATAGAGACTGGACATAAAGCCCTGTAATAAAAGCTCTACCACGGTTACAAATGTCGCAATAATAACGATAAATGCTGGGATTCTTACCTTGGCAGGAATGATATTTCTTAATAAAGAAATAAGCATATTACTTAATACTAATACAACGGTTGTCGTTAAGCCCATACCTAAGCCGTTCATGGCAGATGTTGTAACTGCCAGTGTCGGACACATACCTAACATCAATACGAAGGTCGGATTCTCTTTAATCAAACCATTCACGAAGGCATCTGCAGATGCTGAGCTTGTCTTCATCTTTGTTTCTTCACTCATTATGCATTACCTCCTAATAAAACTGTTTCGAAATAATATAAGCCTGCATTTACACCATTCACAATAGCATCTGATGTTACAGTCGCACCACTGATAGCATCAATCTCTGCATCAGAGGTAGAGCCTGTCTTTGTTACAGTAAATCTTGATACCTGCTTGTCAGCAAGCTGAGGAACAATAACATCCTCTGCCTTCATGCCAAGACCAGGTGTCTCTGCAATACTCAAAAGCGAAATACCATTTAAGGTACCATCAAGCTTTACACCCATAGAGAACTGGATGTCTCCGCCATAGCCCTCATGGTCTGTCACTGTAATAACATATCCTACAAGATTACCTGAAGCATCTAATGCCTGCATAATCTCATCAATATTCATACCTGTGAGTTGTCCCTCTGCAAGCACCTGTGTTGCTGCATCTGCATCAAACTCATATGCTTCAAAGGTAGCTGCATCTGCAAATACATTCTGGCAGGCTTCCATCTTCGCCTTTGCCTCCTGCGCTGCAATCGGCTCCTTTGTGATGTCATATACGACACCAAGTAATAAACCAGCAATAATTGTAATCGCAAAGAGGATTAAAGCATCTTTTAACATACTTTTCATGCGCGTTCTCCTCCTTTTCCAAATGGCTTTGGAGTTGTAAACTTCTCAATCAATGGAACTAATAAGTTACCAATAATAATCGCATAAGATACACCCTCTGCAGATGGTCCGAACAATCGGAAGATACCTGTCATAATACCAAGGAAGATACCATATACATACTGTCCCTTCTTAGTAATCGGTCTGGTAACATAGTCAGTTGCCATGAAAAATGCACCAAGCATCAAGCCGCCACCTGCAAGCTGTGCTGATATGTACTGAGGATCAAGTCCCTTACCGCTGAATAAAACAATAAAGATTACAAATGAAACTATGTAAGAACCTGGTACTCTTAAATCAATTACACCAAGCAAAATCAAAATGCATGCACCGAGCACGATGGCAAGCATACTTGTCTCACCAATAGTACCTGCTGTTCTACCAATAATCATATCCATGACATTTACACTCTCTCCTGCCTTCAAAGCTGCAAGAGGTGTTGCGCCTGTGTAAGCGTCACATTCAAAGTTTGTCATAATTGATGTAAATGAGATTAAGAGGAAGCATCTTGCACCAAGTGCAGGATTCATAAAGTTCTGTCCTAATCCGCCAAATAACATCTTTACTACAAGGATAGCAAATACACCACCCATCACAGCAACCCAAAGTGGTGTCTGTGGCGGAAGATTCAATGCTAATAATAAACCTGTTACAGCCGCAGATAAATCCCCGATTGTAACCTTTTTCTTCATTAATAATTCATATATAAGCTCTGTTAAAACTGTGGTCGCAACGGTGGTAAGAACTACCAGCAACGCATGCAAACCAAAGTTATACACACCAAAACATGTTGTTGGAAGTAACGCAATGATTACATAGAGCATAATCTTAGTCGTTGACTCCGATGATCTGATGTGGGGATTTGAAGATACATTTAACATATTTCCCACGTCTGCTGCCTCCTACTTTTTCTTATTTGCTAATACAGTCTTACGCATAGACTTAATCGGCTGTGCCAAGTGACGCTTTGCAGGACATACATAGCTGCATGAGCCACACTCTACACACTCCATACCGTGATTCTTCACAAAGCCCTCTTCATCCTGATGCTCTGCACAAATCGCAAGCTTCTTCGGCATGATTCTGGAAGGACATACCTCAAGACATCTACCACAATTGATACAAGCGCTTGGCTCATACTTAGACACCTCATCCTTTGTCATGCAAAGAAGCGCTGAAGCTGTCTTAGTCGTAGGTACATCCAAATCAAAGAGCGCAAATCCCATCATAGGACCGCCTGAAATAATCTTCTCAGGCTCAGACTTAAAGCCGCCTGCCTCCTCGATTAAATCCTTATAATTCATACCGATTCTAACCAAGAAGTTTCTCGGGTCATTTACTGCATCCCCAGTTACCGTTACGATTCTGTTCATCAGAGGCTTGCCCTCTACTACTGCATGATAAATTGCAACAATAGTATCTACGTTATCTACGATACAGCCAGCATCAGCGGGAAGCATAGTAGAATTAATTGCTCTGCCTGTAGATGCATAAATTAACTGTCTCTCTGAACCCTGTGGATACTTTGTCTGCAACGCCTTCACTGTAATCTTAGGCTCGTCCTTTGTTAACTCCTTAAAGGTCTTAAAACAATCAGGCTTATTATCCTCAATCGCAAGGATACCTCTTGCATTATCAAAGAGCTTCAACATAATCTTCATACCGTCCACAAGCTTCTGTGGCTGCTCTACCATTCTGCGGTAGTCGGATGTCAGATAAGGCTCACACTCTGCACAGTTTGCAATGATATACTCTATCTTCTCTGGCTCCTTTGGTGAAAGCTTCACATGTGTTGGGAAGCCTGCACCACCCATACCTACAACACCAGCCTCCTGAATGCAGGCAATAATCTCCTGCTTCGTCATCTCGTCAGGATTATGAGGTGTATAAGTTACCTCTTCATACTGTTCATCATTCTCAATAATAATTGAGTTCACCATATCACCCGTTACAACACGTCTTGGCTCGATTGTCTTTACCGTACCTGATACTGTTGCATAAATCGGCGCAGACACAAATCCGCCCGCTTCTGCAATCTTCTGACCTGCCAATACACGGTCACCCTTCGCAACAATCGGAGCTGCAGGAGCACCAATATGCTGACTTAACGGATAAACCATGTCACCCTTTGGCAATATTTCCTTCATCGGCTTATCCTTAGACAGCTCTTTACCGTCATATGGATGGATACCACCGTTAAATGTCAGTTTTGCCATTCTTCTTCCTTCTTTCTTATAATCTCATATCACGTTTGCATAAATATGTATAATTACCGCATTATGCAATCTTACATCATATAATATACTATTTTTCTACATTTTTTTCCATAAGATTTTGTGTTTTTTAACCGATAATCTTAATATTTTTATTTCTTTCTCAAAATTACATTTCTACTTTTGACACTTGTGTCTGCATATGATAACCTTGAGATATAATATCATCAAAATATTCTTTTAGAAAAACAGCGGAAATATTGTGCTACGAAAGGAATGGTCACTAAAATGAAATGTATCAAAAAAAGTCTGGGTGCTCTTACTCCCAAATACCCGCTTGAAAATTTCTGCGTACCACAGCAGACCTTATTTATAGATATTGAAACTACAGGTCTTAACGCCAACAGCTCTACTCTCTATTTGATTGGCTGCGTTTACTATGACACCACACAGGTAAAGTCTGAGTGGCATACTATTCAATGGTTTGCCACCAACTACGACGATGAAGAAGCTCTTTTAAAAGCATTTGCTGATTTTGCCAAGGACTATCGCTATCTGATTCATTTTAATGGTAATCAATTTGATATTCCTTATTTAACACGCAAATTTGAGCAATATCATATTACCTTCGATTTTTCTACATTTGACGGCATTGACCTTTATCGAAGAATATCACCATACAAGTCTTTTTTAAAGCTTCCTGACTGTAAGCAAAAGACTATCGAGGCCTTTCTTAACTGTTCAAGAGAGGATAACTATAGCGGCGGTGAATTAATTGAAATCTATCACGAGTATGTCCTTACTCAGGATGAGGAAAAGGAGCATTTCCTTTTCTTACACAATGAAGAAGATATCAAAGGAATGTTGGACGTTACTGCAATCCTTGCAGTCCCTGATCTCTTCCGCAATCCTGTCAAGGTTACCAGGGTTCAGGCGAATTATT
>JAFUKJ010000085.1 GCA_017467805.1 Lachnospiraceae bacterium | reverse complement strand
TTAATCATTTTATATAGTGTAAAGCCAATTTATGAGCAAAACATGGTGGTATTGACTAGGACAACGTAAGGTTTTTCTTGCTGATTTACATAATTATAATAGGAAGAAACTCGTTTATGTGGTAAAAAGTACATTTTGGTGGTAAAAGGTCAGATGTAGGTTGGAATACCTTTACTTGAAGGTGTCAGACGATATAATGAGGATAACAAACGAAAGGGAAGGTTGTTAAAATGAATAATAAGAATTTTAGTAAACCAATTGATTTGAAAAACATAAAGGTTACGGATGAGTTCTGGCATAGAGAGCAGGAGCTTGTCAGAACGGAAGTAATTCCATATCAGTGGGAAGCTTTGAATGACAGAATTGAGGATGCGGCACCAAGCTATTGTATGCATAACTTCAGAGTTGCAGGAAAAATGATGAAGGAGAAGAAGACACAGGGTAACAGCTATGTGGCGCCGACTTATACCTTTAGAGGCTTTGAAGCACTGCCTGATGACCCAAAGCACCCTGACCAGGATAAATTTTACGGATTTGTATTTCAGGATACAGACTTTTCAAAATGGATTGAGGCTGTAGGATATTCGCTGACACAGCATCCTGACGCAGAGCTTGAAAGAACAGCTGACGAGGCAATAGATATTGTATGTGCAGCTCAGCTTGAGAATGGATACTTGGATACCTACTATATTATAAATGGTATGGACAGAGCGTTTACAAATCTAAGAGACCATCATGAGCTTTACTGTCTTGGACATCTGGTAGAGGGAGCAGTAGCTTATTATCAGGCAACAGGTAAGGATAAGCTCTTGAAGGCGGCAGCACGTTTTGCTGATTATGTGGCTGATTACTTTGGAACAGAGGCTGATAAATGCAATGGCTATCCTGGACATGAGATTGCTGAGATGGCATTGGTTCGTTTATATGAGGTTACAGGGAATGAAAAGTATCTGAATTTGAGCAAATACTTTGTAAATCAGCGTGGTACAGAGCCAAGATATTTTGATAAAGAGAATGAGAAAATGGCGCAGCTGGATGGCAGACCATATAAGCCTGATACCAATCCGAACCGCTATGACTATTATCAGGCGCATAAGCCTGTCAGACAGCAGGAGGAAGCAGTTGGTCATGCTGTCCGTGCCGTGTATTTGTATTCTGGTATGGCAGATGTTGCAAGGTTGACACAGGATGAGAGCCTGTATGAGGCATGTGAAAGACTTTGGAATAATATTGTAAATGAAAAGCTCTATATTACAGGTGGAATTGGTGGTACTCATATGGGTGAGGCATTCTCCTTCCCTTATGATTTGCCAAATGATACAGCTTATTCTGAGACCTGTGCTGCGATTGGTCTTGCTTTCTTTGCAAGAAGAATGTTAGAGATTAAGCCTGACAGTAAGTATGCAGATGTCATGGAGCAGGCATTATATAATACTGTGTTAAGCGGAATGGCACTGGATGGAAAGAGCTTCTTCTATGTAAATCCATTGGAGGTATTTCCTGAGGCTTGTCATAAAGACCACAGAAAGTTCCATGTAAAGTCTGTCAGACAGAAATGGTTTGGCTGTGCATGCTGTCCTCCTAATATTGCTAGAATCGTAAGCTCTATTGCTTCGTATGCATATACAGAAAACGAAGATACTTTGTGGGTGCATTTATATATGGGAAGCGTGCTGTCAAAGACAGTAGGTGATAAAGTGATTGACATTCAGATGGAAACACAGATGCCTTGGGAAGGTATTGCATCAGCAAAGATTCATACAGAGAGTGATGTGGAAGCAACACTTGCATTCAGAATTCCAGGCTGGTGTAAGGCGTCTGATATGAAGCTTTCGGTAACGGGCAATAAGACACAGGAAGTCAAGGATGGCTATGTATATTTAACTGGTGCCTGGTCTGATGGCGATACGGTAGCACTTGAGTTTCCAATGAAGGTGCAGATGAAGTCTGCAAGCACCAGAGTTCGTGAGAATATTGGAAAGGTAGCATTTACAAGAGGACCGATTACCTTTTGTATGGAAGAGGCCGATAATGGCAATAATCTACATATGGTTAAGGTGGATGCGTCAAAGGCGGTTCAGGGAATAGAGGTTTCTATGACTGAGGAACTGGGACACAGAATGGCAGTTCTTAAGGTACCAGGTAAGCGTCAGACTGAAGGTGTGGTGTCAGAGGCACTTTACAATGAGTATACAGCCTGCAAAGAGGAAGATATATTTTTAACTTTTGTTCCATATTATGCATGGAATAATAGAGGAGAGGGCGAAATGTCTGTGTGGGTAAGGGTGTAATTTAATATAAAGTAACAGCTCAGTTGCGCCATTTGCAAAGTCGCAGCAATGTCGAATTTTACATAGATTTTACAAAAGTCGATGAGATTTTTTACACAAATTTAATTTTATGTCGTATAATGGACTTGCATTGACTATACATTTGAGAAAGAAAAAAGGAGATTATTATGACAATTTTTGATGTTCTATCTATGATAGGCGGATTGGCGCTGTTCTTATACGGAATGCATCTTTTAAGTGAAGGACTTGAAAGAGTATCTGGAGGAAGATTAGAAAGAATTCTTGAGAAGATGACAAACAGCAAGTGGAAGGGCGTGCTTTTGGGAGCAGGTGTTACAGCTGTGATTCAGTCATCATCAGCAACAACAGTTATGGTTGTTGGATTTGTTAATTCTGGAATCATGAAGCTTTCACAGGCTATCGGAGTAATTATGGGGGCCAACATTGGTACAACAGCTACTGCATGGATTTTGAGTTTATCAGGTCTTGAAAGTGATAACTTCTGGGTACAGATGTTGAAGCCTACTTCTTTTTGTCCGATTTTGGCGATTATTGGTATCGTTTTTATTATGTTCCTGAAGGATTCTAAGAAGAAAGACCTTGGTATGATTTTTGTTGGTTTTGCAATTCTGATGTTTGGTATGGATTCCATGTCAGATGCAATGAAGCCATTAAGTTCAATGCCTGAGTTTACACAGTTATTTGTAATGTTCTCTAATCCTATTTTGGGATTATTAGTTGGTGCCATTCTGACTGCAATTATCCAGTCATCATCAGCATCTGTAGGTATTTTACAGGCATTATGTCAGACAGGTAGTGTAAGCTTTGGTTCCGCTATTCCGATTATCATGGGACAGAATATTGGTACTTGTATTACTGCAATTATGTCTGCGGTTGGTGCAGCTAAGAATGCAAAGCGAGCATCTGTAGTGCATTTGATGTTTAATGTAATCGGTACTACTGTATTTATGATTGTATTCTATACTGCAAATGCTATTGTTGATTTTGCATTTTTGGATGATGCGGCGAATGCGGCAGGTATTGCGACTGTTCATACAGCATTTAATATTATGACAACTTGTTTATTACTTCCATTTTCTAAGGGCTTAGAGAAGCTTTCTACAATCATTGTAAAGAGAGACGAAGAGGAAGATCGTCAGGATGCCAATGCTGCAAAGCGTTTCAGATTCGATGACCGTTTCCTGAATTCTCCATCATTTGCGCTTGAACAGGCGAATACAAGAGTTATGGAGATGGCAGAGATTACTAAGGAATCTTTAGACCAGGCAACTTCATTATTCTTTAATTATGATAAAGGAATTGCCAAAGAGGTTGAAGAGAAGGAGCAGCTGGTTGACCATTATGATGATGAGATTAGCAGCTATCTTATGAAGTTATCTGCGAAGAATTTGAGTGAGGATGATAGTAAGAAGCTTACAATTCTTCTTCATACAATCGGAGATTTGGAGAGAATTTCAGACCATGCTTTGAACTTAGTAGATGCTGCTGCAGATTTGAATAAAAAGGAGCAGGGCTTCTCAGCAAAGGCAATTGAAGAGCTTCATATCTTCACCAAGGCAGTTATGGACATTGTAGCGATGTCCGTTGAGGTATTTAAGAATGAAGATATAATTATGGCAAGAACAGTTGAGCCATTTGAAGAGGCAATTGATGCGATTCAGAAGGAAATGAAGAAGCGTCATAAGAAGCGTTTGAATAAAGGCAAGTGTACTGTTGAGATGGGATTTGCTTTATCAGAGATTACTAATAACTATGAGAGAATCGCTGACCACTGTTCTAATATTGCAATTAGTGTAATGCAGCTTAAGGAAGTAGAGACTCATGCTCATGAGTATGTTGATAATATTCAGAAGGGCGAAGGCAGTGACTTTGATTTAAGATATCAGAATTTCTTGAAGAAATACGACTTACCATAAGGAAGCTAAGGGGGCCGACAGACATCGGTCTCCTTTTATGTCCAATAAGCCGTCTCGCGAAGCATGGCGGTGTGTGGCATGCCCTTGATAGTGGTTCTATACAAAACTACTAAAAATAACTAATATATATTTGCTGGTAAAGCGGTTAATTGTTCAATATCACAAAATTAGTTATCACTGACATTTTTTTCTTGTACATAAAAAGGAAATACACTATAATAAGGTCTAGCGGATAGTTTAGTACTGTAAAGTGCTACAATTATAAGAATATCTGCGATTGAATCAGGAACAGATGGAGCAACAGATGCTCCTATGTAATATTTAATATTATGGAAGAGACTAAGGAGGTTTCAAGATGTCTTACGTTGATGAAGTACTTGAGCTGGTACAGAAGAAGAATGCCAGTGAACCAGAATTTTTACAGGCTGTAGAAGAGGTATTAAACTCTTTAAGACCAGTAATTGAGAAGAATGAAGAGAAGTATAGAAGGGAAGCTTTACTTGAGAGATTAGTAGAGCCTGAAAGACAGATTAAGTTCAGAGTTCCGTGGGTAGATGACAAGGGACAGGTTCAGGTTAACACAGGTTACAGAATTCAGTTTAATTCTGCAATTGGACCATACAAGGGAGGATTAAGATTACATCCTTCAGTTAACACAGGTATCATCAAGTTCTTAGGCTTCGAGCAGATTTTCAAGAACTCCTTAACAGGCCTTCCAATCGGTGGCGGTAAGGGTGGTTCTGACTTCGATCCTAAGGGTAAGTCAGACAGAGAAGTTATGGCATTCTGCCAGAGCTTCATGACAGAGCTTTATAAGTACATCGGTGCTGATACAGACGTTCCAGCTGGTGATATCGGAACAGGTGCTAGAGAAATCGGATATATGTATGGTCAGTATAAGAGACTTACAGGTCTTTACGAAGGTGTTTTAACAGGTAAGGGCTTATCATACGGTGGTTCTCTTGCTAGAAAGGAAGCTACAGGATACGGTTTATTATACTTAACAAACGAGATGTTAAAGACAAATGGCATCGAGCTTGCAGGTAAGACAGTTGCTGTTTCTGGTTCAGGAAATGTTGCTATCTATGCTTGCCAGAAGGCTCAGCAGTTAGGTGCTAAGGTTGTTACTGTTTCTGATTCTACAGGTTGGATTTATGATTCAGAGGGAATCGATATAGCACTTCTTCAGGAAGTAAAGGAAGTTAAGCGTGCAAGATTAACAGAGTATGCAGCAGCAAGACCTTCTGCACAGTATCATGATAAGGCAACAGAGGGTACAAATCAGTGGTCTGTAAAGGTTGATATCGCTCTTCCATGTGCTACACAGAACGAGTTGAATCTTGATGATGCTAAGGCATTAGTTGCTAATGGTGTTATCGCAGTAGCAGAGGGTGCTAACATGCCTACTACTATGGAAGCTACAAAGTACTTACAGGAGAATAAGGTTCTCTTTGCTCCTGGTAAGGCTGCTAACGCTGGTGGTGTTGCTACATCTGCATTAGAGATGTCACAGAATAGCGAGAGATTAAGCTGGTCATTCGAAGAGGTTGATGCTAAGTTACAGGGTATCATGGTTAATATCTTCAAGAACTTAGACGCAGCAGCTAAGAAGTACGGCGTAGAGGGCGACTATGTTGCAGGTGCCAACATCGCAGGCTTCGAGAAGGTTGTAGATGCTATGCTTGCTCAGGGCGTTGTATAAGATATACATATTTAGAGATTTTAAGTCTCGGAAACGAAAGTTTCCGAGGCTTTTTTTTGTATATTTTGAACGCAATCGAAAATACTTATAGAAGGATTAAATTTCCATAGAAAACATAGAGTAGAGGATTAGAAAATGATGATTTCAGATGACATTAAGTATATTGGGGTGAATGACCACAGTATTGATTTGTTTGAAGGGCTTTATAGAGTACCGAATGGTATATCTTATAATTCCTATGTGATTATGGATGAAAAGATTGCAATATTAGATACCGTTGATGCGGAATTTACAGAGCAATGGCTGAATAATATGAAAGAGGTACTGGGTGATAGGGAGCCTGACTACCTGATTGTACAGCATATGGAGCCTGACCATTCGGCAAATATTATGAACTTTATGTTGAAATATCCTAAGGCTACCATTGTAGCTTCAGCAAGAGCCTTTGAAATGATGAAGAACTTTTTTGGAGTTGAATTTGGAGAAAATCGCAGGATTGTCGCAGACGGAGATATTCTTTTGCTGGGAAAACATAAGCTAATCTTTATGAGCGCGCCTATGGTGCATTGGCCTGAAGTTCTAGTGACTTATGACAGTACAGAAAAAATCTTATTTTCAGCAGATGCATTCGGAAAATTTGGTGCCTTGGATGTTGAGGAGGAATGGCTGGAGGAAGCAAGACGTTATTATGTCGGGATTGTTGGTAAATATGGTATCTGGGTACAAAAGCTGTTTCAGAAGATAGCAGATTGGGATATACAGATTATCTGTCCACTTCACGGTCCGATTCTTCCGAAAGATATCGGATATTATCTGGAGAAATATAATCTTTGGTCTACCTATCAGCCCGAAGAAGAAGGTGTGGTAATTGCATATACGTCAATCTATGGAAATACCAAAAATGCAGTTACACGGCTAGAACAGATGCTGTATGAAAGAGGCTACAAAAACGTGGTTGTAAGGGACTTGGCAAGATGTGATGTGTCAAAAGCGGTTGCGGATGTCTTTCGATATAGTAAGCTTGTGCTAGCGACAACTACCTACAATGCTGACCTCTTTCCGCCTATGCGGGAGTTTATAAAATGGCTGACAGAGCGCAATTTCAGTAACAGAACGGTAGCATTTATGGAGAATGGAAGCTGGGCGCCGATTGCCGCTATGCTAATGAGGGAGATGCTTGAGAAGAGCAAGCAAATTAGCTATACAGATACGACAGTGAGAATATTGTCCGCTCTTAATGAAGAGAGTATGAAACAGCTAGAGGAACTTGCAGATGAATTGTGTAAAGATTGTAGCAATCAGTGATTAGCATATAGGAGGCAGTAATCATGAAATATGTATGTGATGTGTGTGGATGGATTTATGATGAAGAGGTTGGAGCGCCTGAGATGGGGATTGCGGCGGGAACAAAATTTGAAGACATCCCTGAGGATTTTGCATGTCCGTTATGCTTTGTTGGAAAGGAAATGTTTAGTGAGGTAGCCGAGTAGAAGTGTTTGAGAAGGGAAGTAAGATGGAGCAATTAAAGGATGAAGTAATAGGTTTAGAGGAAAAGCTTAACTCAGGAAAAGACTACTACGAAATTCGTCTAGAGAGCATAGGTGGTCTTGGTGCGAATTTATGTGGAAAGATGCTGGGAGAACTGGGCTTAAAGTATTTGGATGTAAATAGCAGCAGTTTTTCCAGTTATGGCTCTGAAAAGACAGGTACACCAGTAAAAGGTTTTATCAGATATTGCAAGAAGGAAAAGGAAATCAGGGTACATTCGCCAGTAGTCGAGCCTGATTTGTTAGTGGTATTTCATCAGGCACTTTTAAAGGATGTCTCTGTATGGAAAGGCTGTAGTCAGGAAACAGCAGTAATTATTGCATTGGAGCCAGGGCAGGAAAAGCCTGACTGCCTGGAGATAAGTGGAGAAATGCCAGGAGCCTTCTATGGACTGGAGGCACAGAGGATTGCGATGAAAACGCATTCGAGAATTAATGTGGTAATGCTTGGCGCGGCACTGAAGCTTATGGGAATCACGGATATCAAAGCAGGTGAGCAAATCTGCATTGATACGTTAGGAAAGAAATATCCTGACGCCTTAAAGGGAAATCTGGCGGGTATGAAGAGAGGATATGAGGAAGTCAGAAGGCTGGATGCATCCTTTTGGAATAGTTCACAGGGAACAGAGCAGAACAATAAGCAGAAGGCAGAATGGGGATATCAAAATGCCCCTATTGGTGGTATCAATCCGCGATTTGGAAGTACTGTAGTAGCAGACCTGTCGCCTTCAAGACAGGGGTATATCCCTCTTTTTATCAAGGAGAGATGTATCAATTGTGGCCTTTGTCATTCCGCGTGTCCTGATATGGTGTTCCAGTTTGCAAAGGGTGAGTATAAAGGCAGGGAAATGATGGTAAATCAGGGCTTGGATTATTACCATTGCAAGGGCTGTCTGCGCTGTGTAGACGTATGTCCTGTCAATGCGTTGGTTAGAGGTGTGGAGTCAGAGCATCCAAATAAAGAATATTTTATAACAAATCAGGAGCTGATAAGAAGACCCGATTATTATGAAGAGTCAGGCCCTGATGGATATATTACTTCAGAGTCCTATTTGACGGAAAAGAGAATGGAAGGGGGCGAGGTATAATGAAAGAGCAGGTTATGGAATATGCTTCAGGCAATGAAATGGCAGCTATCGCCATAAAGCAGATTGGTTATGATTTGATGGGCTATTATCCCATTACGCCGTCTACGCAGATTGCTGAAAATCTGGACATCATGCGTGCTAACGGAGAAACAGATTTGGTTATGGTGGCAGCAGAGGGAGAGCATAGCGCGGCAGGCATCTGCTATGGCGCCTCGGTAGCAGGAGGACGTGTGGTAAATGCCACAAGTGCGAATGGACTTTTATATGCGATAGAGCAGCTCCCTGTCCAGTCTGGTACACGTTATCCTATGGTGATGAATGTGGTATGCAGAACTGTTTCGGGACCTTTGTCCATCAAAGGCGACCATAGTGACATCATGTATATTTTGAATGCAGGCTGGCCTATTCTATTTGCAAGTACTGTACAGCAGGTATATGACTTTAATATTATTGCGTTGAAGCTGGCGGAAGAAGTACGCCTTCCTGTTGTTGTGGCATATGATGGATTCTTTACCAGCCATCAAAAGGGACGCTGCTATCGCTTTGCAGATGATGAGGTGGTTAAGGCGTATATTGGGACGAAAAAGGAAGATTATCCGTTCCTTGATTTGGAGCATCCGATTACAGTAGGTTCCTATATGAATGAGCCTGATTTGATTAATAACAGATACCAGCTTCATTTGGCGATGGAAAAGGCAGACAGACTGCTTCCTGAATTGTTTGCCTCTTACAAGGAATTATCAGGAAGAGAATACGGAAAGGTAGAAGGAATCTGCTGCGAGGATACCGAAAGTATTCTGGTGTTATTAGGCTCATCCTACGATACTTCTATAGACGCTGTCGGGGAAATGCGCCAACAGGGAGAAAGAGTTGGAGCGGCAACCTTGCATGTACTGCGCCCATTTCCAGGTAAGGAACTGTCAGAGCTGCTAAAGTCTGGAGAAAATATAATGGTAGCAGACAGACAGGATAGCTATGGAGCAGGCGGTGGAAACCTGTCTCTAGAGGTACGTGCTGCTATGCAAAAGGTGGGAAGTATAGCAAAGATTAAGAGTGTTGTCTATGGCTTGGGAGGTAAGGATTTCTTTAAGGAAGACGCCAAGACTTTGCTTTCATGGGCAAAGGATGCATCAAAGCCTGATTTTTCCTATTATGGAGTAACGGCGGGAGAGGAAGAAGAGGCTGAAGATAAGCCATTGTTTGAGCCTGTTACAAGAGAAAGAACGCAAATAGGGGCAACAAAGGTAGAGCAAAACGGCGAAGAAGTAAAGGTATCAGGTGGTACCATGAATGCGGTGACTGCTATGCCAGGGCGAATTGCTCCAGGGCATGGTGCATGTCCTGGTTGTGGAATTCCTGTAAACTTAAATCTTCTTCTTAGAGGAATTGAGGACCCTGTTGTATTTCTTTTCCAGACAGGGTGTGCAATGATTGTTACAACTGCCTATCCAAGAACCAGCTTCAAAATTCCCTATCTTCACAATTTATTTCAGAATGGCGCGGCAACCTTAAGCGGTGTGGCAGAAATCTGTTATCGCAAGCAGCAAAAAGGGGAGATTCCACCAGGAGATATTGTCTTTGTTATGGTCAGCGGAGATGGAGGTTTAGATATTGGTATGGGTTCAGCCCTGGGAACTGCACTTCGAGGGCATCGCTTGCTGATATTTGAGTATGACAATGGCGGCTATATGAATACAGGCTATCAGCTTTCCTATTCAACGCCTATGGGAGCAAAGAGTTCGACATCTCATGTGGGAAAAGAACAGTATGGTAAGACCTTCTTCCATAAGGATATGCCGCAGATTATGGCAGCGACAGGAATTCCGTATGTGGCTACTGTGGCAGAGTCAAATCCTACAGATTTTATCAAGAAAGCAGCGAAAGCAGCATATTATGCAAAGACAACAGGAACAGCATATGTAAAGGCAATTTCGGCATGTCCTTTGAACTGGAATGATAAGCCTGCAACGGAGAGAAAGGTAATTGAAGCGGCTGTAAATAGCTGTTATTTCCCGCTATATGAGGTGGAACAGGGAGCAACCAGACTTTCCTATGACCCTGAAAAGATGGGGAAGAAGATTCCTGTGATTGACTGGCTTTCTATGATGGGAAGAACCAAGCATTTACAGAAGGAAGAGTATAAAGAAGTAGTAGAGAGAATGCAGAAGGAAATAGATGCAAGATTTTATATGCTGAAAAAGAGAGCAGAAGAAAGATAGAAAATTAAAATCTCAGGATAAAACCTGGGATTTTTTTGGGATAAAATAACTGTAAACTTGTAATGATGACAGAAAATTTGCTATAATGTTTATAGCTATATTTATGTAAAAATAGTAGGAGGCTATAGACAGATGGCAAAGAAACAAATTAGTTTAAATTGTAGGAGGAGTTCATGAGTGCAGATTGGTTGAATGAAACATTTCGTACATTTGATTATGTGTTATTAGAATGGTGTCATGAGTTAGCTGAGCTTGGACATCCGATTTTGACACATATAATGCATTTTATTTCATTTAGTGGTGAGTATGGTGCATGGTTAATTGCTTTAGGAGCCATATTAATGTTGTTTCCTAAGACAAGAAAGACAGGCGTTGCTATTTTAGGAGCAATCGTAATAGGTGCATTATTTGTAAAGGGATTCTTAAAGGATTATGTTGCGAGACCGCGTCCGTATGAGGAGGTTGGAATGGACTATTATGCGTGGTGGTCTATATTGGAGCTAAAGCTTGATACAGGCTATGCATTTCCGTCAGGCCATGTAGAGACTGCAATAGGTGGATTGATGGCACTGTGTATTACCTTACCAGATGGAAAAGGAAAGAAATTCGTTCCATTTACTATTATATACACGGCTTTGATGTGTATTTGCAGGGTATATATGATGGAGCATTATCCGTCGGATGTGGTTGCTGGTCTGCTGATTGGTGTAGGATGTGCATATCTTTCGATTGCAATAACATATTGGTTCTTTAGGTTGTTTGAAAAATATAAGGATAATGTATTTTGTAATTTTGTACTTAATTTCGAATTATCATGGTTAAAGCCACGAAAGAAATAATTAATAAAAGTGTAAAGGGAGAATAAAAGAAAATGAAATTTGTAGGAAATCTAAGTATCAGGTGGAAAATATTAATCCCGCTTGCTGTTTTGGCATTTGTCCTATTTGCGGCATGTCTTCAAGGAACTATAGCAACAAATGTGATGAAAGAGTATTCGGAGCAGATTGCTTCTAATCTGACAGAGGTTACACCAGAGTTAGAAGACATATTGGCGAAGCAGACAAGCCTTTATGAAGGTATGAAAAGCTCGAATAACACAAAGATGGTAATGGCTATTGTAGCATCTGCCTTGGTTATTATTGTATCTTTCTTTTGGGTAATTAATCCTTTGGTTGATATGAATAAGAGACTTAAAGCATGTATTGATAGCATTGATGCAGGAAAGGGCGATTTGACCTTAAGGGTTCCAGTAAAGGGAAAGGATGAGATTGGACAGCTGGCAACAGGTGTTAATTCCTTTATTGAATGTTTGCAGAAAGTTATGGCTCAAATTACGGATAGCTCAGATAAGCTGGACACGATTGTTGGCAATGTGGCTGAGAAGGTCACAATGGTAAATAGCAGTTCTACAGATATTTCAGCGACTATGCAGCAGCTAACAGCAACTATGCAGGAAATTTCAGCATCTATTATGACGATTCGTGGTAATACGCAGAATGCAGATGATAATGTGAGTTCGCTTACAGGTGCAACCCGTGACCTGGTAGAATATGCAGATACCATGCAGCAGAGAGCATCAAAGCTTGAGAATACAGCAGTTGAGAATAAACAGTCAACAAGTACTGTAATAGGCGGAAATATTGCAAAACTGGAGAAAGCAATTGAGGATAGTAAAAAGGTAGAGAGAATTAATGAATTAACAAATGATATTTTGCAGATTTCCAGTCAGACAAATCTTCTTGCGTTGAATGCTTCGATTGAGGCTGCCAGAGCTGGTGAAGCAGGTAAAGGCTTTGCGGTTGTAGCGGATGAAATTCGTCAGCTTGCAGACTCCAGCCGTGAGACAGCAGATAACATTCAGGAAATTAATAGAATGGTAGTTGTAGCGGTTAAGGATTTAATTGAAAGCTCTAATACAATTATTGAATATATCAATGAGACAATTATGCCTGATTATGATGGCTTTGTTGACTCGGGTAAGCAGTATAATCAGGATGCCGAATATGTGAATGGAGTGGTATTGCAATTTAATGAAATGGCAGAAATGCTGAAACGTTTAGTTGATGATATTACTGGTACAGTGAGTGACATTGCGGACGCTATTGAAAATAGTGCGCAGTCTGTAACAAATGTTACTTCGAATGCGACAGAGCTGGCAGCAGAGATTACTCTTATTGCCAATGAGATGCAGGATAATAAAGACGTAGCTGATGCGTTACATGCGGAAACACTAAAATTTGTTAAGAATTAGTGAAGAGGAGGATAGAAAAATGGCAAAGAAACGAGGAATACATAGTTTTTTGACAGAGCTTTTATTGATTTGTGTTGCGCCGTTGTTATTGCTGATGGTAATTATCATCTCCGTAGCATCAAGCAACCTTAAGACAGGTTTGCAGCAGGAAGCAATGCTGACATTGCAGGCCACAGTTACTGCGGTAAAAACAGCATATGTAAATCTTAATGATGGCGATTTCATGTTAAATGAGAATGGTGATTTTGTAAAAGGCGATTATAATATCACACAGCATATGTCTGCGATTGATGAGTACACGGAAGGAATTGATACAGAAGTAACTCTGTTCTATGGAGACACTCGTATGGCAACTTCGCTGCTTGATACATCGGGTAATAGAATTATCGGAACACAGGCATCGGAGCAGGTAATAGAAACTGTACTAAATCAGGGACAGGTATTTACCTCTCATAATACAACGATAAATAATGAAAATTATTATTGCTACTATGAGCCGTTGGAGAATCCTGATGGAACAATCATCGGCATGGTGTTTGCAGGCCAGCCAAGTGAGGAAATAGATTCCTTTATTGCGAGCAAAACAACAAATGTTACGATGATAGCTGTAGTATGTGCTATTTTGATAGCGATTATAGTTGTTATTATAGCTAGAGGTATTGTTAAGATTGTTGTAAGTATGGAAATTCTTTTAAAAGAGCTTGCAAGTGGAAATTTGAATTGTGAATTGAATGAGAAGGTAATGAAGCGTAAGGATGAATTTGGTGGTATTACCAGAGCAGCATCAAGACTTCAGGAAGAACTTCGTAAAATTATTGGTAATATTCAAAATTCGGCAAATAAAGTATTGGAGGATGGCAATGAATTGGAAGGTATTGCGATGCAAAGTACTACAAATGCCAGTGAAGTAAATTCTGCAATTGAAGATATTGCGAAAGGCGCAACTGCTCAGGCTGAGGATACGGAATCTGCAACTAATCAGGTAAATCAGATGGGTGAACTGATTCAGTCGATAACTGAAAATGTAACAAGATTAAATGAAACTTCCATTTCTATGAAGAATACAGGAGAGGCTTCAGCGCAGACCATGCGAGAGCTGGGAGAATATAATGATAAGACAGTTGAAGCAATCTATAAGGTATCAGAGAATGTAAAAGAAACGGACAATATGGTAAATGAAATCGCAGCAGCGGTGCAGTTGATTACCAATATAGCAAGTCAGACAAATTTGTTGTCCTTAAATGCCTCTATTGAGGCTGCACGAGCAGGAGAGGCAGGAAGAGGCTTTGCGGTAGTTGCATCCGAAATATCTAAGCTGGCAGAAGAGTCCAATGAATCTGCAAAGAAAATTCATGATATCATTCAGGAATTAT
This sequence comes from Lachnospiraceae bacterium, assembly GCA_017467805.1. Taxonomy (GTDB): domain Bacteria; phylum Bacillota; class Clostridia; order Lachnospirales; family Lachnospiraceae; genus COE1. The sequence goes on along the minus strand of JAFUKJ010000085.1, from coordinate 920 downwards.
CTACAGACTCTAAGAATTCAATGAACCTGATGGATGAGGTAATGGTAATTCTCAAGGAACAGCAGGAAAAGCTTGCAGCAACTCAGGAGCAGTTTAAGCAGGTAATAGAGGATATTGAAGTTTCCAGAAGAGATACAAATACAATTAATGATCAGACAGATGAATGTGATGTAGCAAGACAGAATGTGGAAGGTATTATCGCAAATCTTTCTGCTATTTCAGAAGAAAATGCAGCAGCAGCAGAGGAAACAACGGCTTCCATGGAGGAGCTTAGTGCAACAATTAGTCTGGTAGCTAATTCTGCCAAGACTTTGAAGGAAGTAGCTGTGGCGTTGAATGAAGAAACCAATTACTTCAAATTATAATTAAGCTGATTAAGGTGAATGCTTTCAGGTACAGAAAGCATTCACTTTTTCGTTGTAGTGCAGGAATCGCAGTGTTATGATTACACTATATACAAATGAAGAAGGGTATGGTGCGGGGATGCAGGAGCAGCAGATTCTATATTTAAGAAACTTTTGGGATGAAATAGAGCAGGCTGGAGAGGAGCTTTCTAAGACTTCAATGCCTGAATTGTCAATGAAGGATTTTGAGCTTTTTTATCAAACAGGTAATCGTTTGGTGTATGAGGCAGAATATTTTGGGAGAAGAAAGTATTTGACTGTATATGGAATTATGGCTGTTCACAGAGGAGAGCAGGCTGGTATAGACAGACTGGTAGGTGTTCTTGAGTCGGTATGTAATGAGAGGTATTGGGCATTACCTGCACATGTGAATGCAAATACTAGGGATGAACTGACCATAGATTTGTTTGCGGCAGAAACTGCACAGACCTTGGCGGAACAGGTATATTTGCTACAGGAAAAGCTTTCTAATGACATAAAGGAGCGTATCCTGAATGAAGTGATGCGCCGTGTTAT
>JAFUKJ010000084.1 GCA_017467805.1 Lachnospiraceae bacterium | reverse complement strand
GCAACAGATGCTAACGGTAATGAGTTAACACAGGGTGTTTACTTAAGCTGGAGAAGCTTTGAGAAGGATTTTAATGCAAATGGAGATTTAACAGCAACATTTGATGTTTACTGCAATGATACATTAATTGCAGATGATATTAAGGTTACAAACCTTGTATATGAGGGTGGTAAGAGCTCAGATGTATATAAGGTAGTCGGCAGCACAGATTCAGCATTAGGCTTGAAGTCAGTTGAAACAAAGTGCTGGGATAAGCAGTATCTTGAGTTGAATTTATTCTGCCCAGCAGAGCAGACAATGCCAGATGGAACTACTGCAATTTATCATGCAAATGATATGTCAGTAGGAGACCTTAACGGAGATGGTGACTTAGAGTTACTCGTTAAGTGGTATCCTTCTAATGCAAAGGATAACTCAGGAAGCGGTTATACAGGTACAACATTTATTGATGCATATGATGTGAACTTCGCAACAGGTGCAGTAGAGCTTATGTGGAGAATGGATTTGGGGGTTAACATCCGTTCAGGAGCTCACTATACACAGTTCCAGGTATGGGATTTCGATTGCGACGGTAAGGCTGAAATCGCAGTAAAGACGGCTGATGGAACAACAGTATATGCAAGTGAAGATGGAACAGACAAGACTCTTGTAGAGAAGGCATATGTGGGGGCTTGTTCAGCTAGTGCTCTTCCTGTAGAAACAGTAAGCACAGTAAATGATTATCGTAATTCAGGCGGTTATGTTCTTGATGGACCTGAGTACTTTACAATGTTTAATGGTGAAGACGGAAGTATTATTGACACAGTTGATTATACTCCTGGCAGAGGAACTGTAAGTGCATGGGGTGATGCTTACGGTAACCGTGTAGACAGATTCTTATCTGCTACAGCATATTTAGATGGTGAGAAGCCATACGCAGTATTCGCAAGAGGATACTATACAAGATCATGTGTAACAGCATACTATCTTGATAATGGCGAGATTAAGACATACTGGGCATTTGATACAGCAAGTGCAGGTTCTCAGTATGAGGCACAGGGTAACCACGGCTTAAGCGTTAACGATGTTGATAACGACGGTAAGGACGAGATTATCTATGGCGCACTTGTAATTGACCATGACGGAACTGTTAAGTATTCAACAGGTCTTGGACATGGAGATGCAATGCATGTATCTGACTGGGTATCATGGAATGATGGACTTGAGATTATGTCAGTACATGAGCATAGTGATGCTACATATCAGGTAGAAATCCATGATGCAGAGACTGGTGAAGTTCTCATGGGTTACTACACAGGTAAGGATACAGGACGTGGTGTTGCAGGAGATATTGACCCTACAGCAGAGGGTGCAGAGTTCTGGTCAATTGCCAGCCCAACTTACGAAGGAAATGATGAGCCTGAGTGGGATTCTACAAATGGTGAGGTTTACTCTACATGGTCAACATTAGAGAACTTCATTAAGTTATCAAATGTAACTCCTGCATCTAACGGAACAATCTTCTGGGATGGTGACCTCTTAACAGAGATTCAGGATCATACATTCAATAAGTCAGCTTACATGCCAACAGGTGTTGTAATTTCTAAGTGGAATTACGAAGCTGAGACACAGGATAGACTTTTCTATTCAACAGAGGTTTGGTCAACAAACGGTACAAAGGGTAACTTAGGCTTAGTAGCTGATATCCTTGGTGACTGGAGAGAAGAAATCATCGCAAGATGTGCAGAGGATGGTAACAATACAGTAAGAATTTACTCAACAACTATCCAGACAGATTATGTAGTTCCTTGTCTTTTAGAGGATCTTGCATACAGAGAGGGCGTTGCATGGCAGAACGTTGGTTACAACCAGCCAGCTAATACAGCATATCTCTTATCAGAAGGACTTGTAACAGCACAGCTTTCAGAGGGTACTGTAACAAAGAATTCTGTAGATGTAGTATTTACACCTGCTAATGATGGTGTAAACGGACATGATGTAACAGGCTATGAAGTATACAGAAAGACAGCTGACGGTGAGTACGAGTTAATTAAGACTCTTAGCGTTGCAGAGCTTAAGAAGTATACAGGAAGCTCAGAGGATTCAGCAGATGATGACGCAGCTGAGGCACCTGTAGTAACTCCAGACCCTGTATATCTCAAGTTTGACTTTGGTGCAGTAGCTACAGCAGAGGGCTGGACAGCAGTTGATGCAGCAACAGAGTTCTCAACAGAGTTAGGATATGGATTTACGGATGTATCTACCAATTCTAATAAGTCATATGCAGGTGCTATCACAGGCGATTATGCAGACGTTTATAACGATGCAGTATTAGCTTGGACAACTGAAGCAACAGGCTTTGACGTAGCAGTTCCTAACGGAACATATGATGTAACATACTATATTTACAATGGTTCAGGCCATGTATACAACTTAGTAACAGCAGAAGGCGTAAGCTACGCTGATGTAAGACGCGGAGGTTCTGCTAAGGAAGCGACATCTCAGACAGTTCAGGTGACAGTAGAAGATGGCGTATTGAATATTGTAAATACATCAAGTAAGTCAGGATATCCTGGACTTTACTTCAATGGTATCGAGATTAAGGATGTAACCTATGATGCATGGCTTGCTGAGAAGGAAGCAGCAGAGAAGGAAGCAGCTGACGATACAGCACCAACTGTAGAGTACGAGAAGCAGATAATGGTAAGCGAAGATTTCGAGGGCGAGAGCCATATCTTCACATTAATTGCAGAAGGAAATACAGCTAACGAGTACTGGGAGGCTGATACAGCTACAGTAAATGGTAATACAACTAAGATTTACGGTGTGGGTACAAGAGCAGGCGGAGATACAGGTACACAGTCATCAGCTCTTGGAATTACAGAGAACTGCACAATTTCTTATGATATTAGAATGGATGCTTGCCAGCAGGGTAAGGCATCAAGCATTGCATTACTTGGTGCAGCAAACAAGTACAATTGGCTTCAGAGTGATTCAGAGATTTTAACAATTACTGCAACAGCAAATGGAAACGGATACTGGGGCAGCATTACAATCAATGGTGTAGATATTACATCTACAGCAAATGTAAGCAACGGTAAAGCAAACGGCGAATCAGGCGGTAAGGGTCTTACAAGAGATACCACAGGCTGGATTCGTGTAACAGCAGACCTTGACTTTGCTAATCAGAAGATGAATGTGAAGTTAGTAAGACTTTCAGACAGCTCAGTAGTTTATGAAGGCGAGTTAGCATTCATGGATACAGAAGTAGCTTCACTTGAGAATATCTTTATGGCAGCAGGTAAGGTATATGGTTCTGTACATATTGATAACATCGAGGTTTACAAGATGGTAGAGAAAGCACCTGTAGCTGATGACACAACAGATACAGAGGCTGACACAAATGTAACTTATGTTTATACAGATACAACAGTTGCATCTGATACAGATTACTCTTACAAGATTGCAGCTATTGTAGATGGAAAGACATCATACATGTCAAGAGCATTAGATGTTCATACAGCAGTTGATATTGCTTCTGTAAATGACTTCGAGCTTGACAGTGTTGTACAGGATACACCACTTGCAGAGGGTGCAACAGTAGCTTCCTTACTTCCTGCAACAGTAACAGTTGTAGACCAGAATGGAGCAGAGGTTGTAACTGATGTGACATGGGATGTATCACAGGTTAACCTTTCAGTAGCAGGTGAATACACAGTAACAGGTACAATCAAGGGTTACGATGAGCCTGTAACAAAGACATTAAAGGTAATTGCAAATGTAATTACAGGTTATGAAGCATTGAATAATGTTAAGGTAATCGTTGGAACAGAAGCTACTCTTCCAACAGCAGTTACAGTAACATATTTGAACGGAACAACAGTAGAAGAAGCAGTTGTATGGAGCACAACAGGTCTTGATACAAATACAATTGGCTCATATACATTAAGCGGTTCTTCAGCATTACTTAACTCTGTAGGCAAGTTCCCACAGATTATCGTAGATGTAGTAGATAACTATATTACATCAGTAGCAGCTTCAGCAGTTGAGGTTGCATACAACAAGGAGGCTAAGCTTCCAGAGACAGTAACAGCTACTTATGCAGATGGTCAGGTGAAGGCAGTTCCTGTAGTATGGGATACAACAGCACTTGATACATCAGCTCTTGGAGCAGTTACATTAAATGGTACAGTAGAAGGTTACCAGGGCGAAGTAGTATTAAACGTAACAGTGGCTTACGAGGCACTTTACAAGTTCGACTTCGGTATTTCAGAGTCTATGGTAGCAGAGGGATGGACAGGAGTAACTGTTAATGCCAAGGGTGGTAAGAAGACAATGGAAGAGCTGGATGTTCATTATACAGAGGAGAGAGGCTACGGATTTACAAATCCTGAGGCAGTCTTCGATGGTAGAACAGAAAGCTATACATACGCAGGCGTACTTCCTGAGAAGGTATACTTAGACTTTGCTATTCCAGATGGTAATACATTCCAGGTAGACGTTGAGAATGGTAAGTATATTGTAGAGGTAGTTGGTGGTTCTGGTTATAAGAGTACAGTTAAGGTTACTGTAGAAGACCAGTATGCAGCTATCGGTAACGCAGCAGGAACATACACAATCAAGGCATTTGAGGTAGAAGTAACAGATGGTAAGATTGATGTAGCATTTACAAGTGGTTCAATCTCAAGAATGGATGCTATCGTTGTAAGATTAGTTGAGTTAGCAGAAGAAGAGCCTTCAACAGAAGAGTCATCAGATGCTGAATCATCAGAGGATGAGTCAACAGAAGTAGAGTCATCAACAGAGGAAGAATCTTCAACAGAGGTTGAATCTTCAACAGAAGAAGAATCATCAACAGAAGAAGAATCATCAACAGAAGAAGAGTCTTCAACAGAGGTTGAATCTTCAACAGAGGAAGAGTCATCAACAGAAGAGGAATCTTCAACAGAGGAAGAGTCTTCAACAGAAGAGGAATCATCAACAGAGGTTGAGTCATCAACAGAAGAGGAATCATCAACAGAGGTTGAATCTTCAACAGAGGTTGAATCAACAGAAGAAGAGTCTTCAGAAGTTGAGTCTAAGCCTGCTACATCCTCTCCTTCACCAGAGGCATCAGCACCATCAGCTTCGACATCTTCATCTAAGACACCTGCACCGACAGTGGCAATTGATGATGAGAAAACTCCTCTTGCAGAGGCAATTGTAGATGCATTAGGTGTAACTGTAGCAATGTCTCAGGATGATGCAAGCCTTAAGGCATCAGTATTACAGAAATACTATGGACGTAACTTATATGTATATGCACATCTTGGAAATGGTGTTGGATTTACAGCAGCAGCTGACCAGGTAACTGAGGATATTAATCTTGCATCAGAGAAGGAAGTTGTAGAGAACTTTGCAGAAGGCTTCCATACAGTACGCATTACACCTGCAGAAGAAGGAGCATTATCTATTACAATTGGTGTTCATGCTCACGTTGGTGTAGAGTATGTAGGTGCAACAGCATATGTATTTACAAAGAATGCATTAACAGGTGCATATGAGAATAAGATTGTTACAACAGTTAATGAAATTGGTAACGTTGGATTCTTTACAAATGATTTAACAGAAGTGATGATTTTAGTTCAGAAGTAATTATCGTAAACATGAGATGATTATGATATAATAATGGGAGTGGTTTTGATAAACCACTCTCATTGTTGATTTGAGGAGGTATTATTTTGGAAAGAAATTATATTGCAAATAAAGACAGATATCAGAATATGCAGTACTATCGCTGTGGTAAGAGCGGTTTGAAGCTTCCAGCAGTATCACTTGGTTTATGGCATAATTTTGGAAGCAATGCCAGTTTTGAGAATATGTTAGATATGTGTTTTACTGCATTTGATGAGGGAATTACACATTTTGATTTAGCAAATAATTATGGCCCGATTCCAGGGGCAGCTGAGGAGAACTTTGGGCGTATTCTGGAGGCAGGACTTGGAAAGTATAGGGACGAGCTTGTGATTTCTACTAAGGCAGGATATGGTATGTGGGACGGCCCTTATGGGGACTGGGGTTCAAGAAAGTATCTTGTGGCAAGTCTAGACCAGAGTTTAAAGAGAATGGGACTTGACTATGTTGATATTTTCTATCATCACAGACCAGACCCTGAGACTCCATTAGAGGAGACCATGTTGGCACTGGATGCGATAGTAAAGAGTGGTAAGGCATTGTATGTTGGTATCTCTAATTATAATAAGGCACAGACACAGGCTGCTATGGAGATTTTGCGAGAGCTTAAGACACCATTTATTATCAATCAGCGTAAGTATTCAATGTTTGAGAGAAATATTGAAGAGGATGGCTTAAAGAGCTATGCAGCGCAGAATGGGGTGGGTATCATCGCATTTTGTCCGCTTGCACAGGGCTTGTTAACGGATAAGTATTTGCATGGTATTCCAGAGGACAGCCGTATTCGTACTGATGGAAGATTTCTGAAGGAATCAGCGCTGGACGAGGCGCAGCTTGCTAAGATTCGTGCGTTGAATGAGATTGCACTGAACAGAGGCCAGACCTTGGCGCAAATGGCTCTTTCATGGGTATTAAGAGATGGAGAGGTTACATCAGTGTTGATTGGTGCTTCTAAGGCTTCTCAGATTAAGGAGAATACAAAGATTGTGCAGGCAGCAGCTTTTGCGGCGGATGAGCTTGCAGCAATAGAAAATATTTTAAAAGCGTAATTGGAAGATTCCTATCAGTGGTGTATACTGTTGATAGGAATTTTTTGATACTGAGGAGAATTGCTATGATATATACGGTGACTTTGAATCCTTCGCTGGATTATATTGTCGATGTAGAGAACATGGAGCTTGGGATGACGAATCGTACTTCCTATGAGCAGATGGAAGCAGGAGGTAAGGGAATCAATGTTTCTTATGTGCTTCGAAGTCTTGGCATAGAGAGTAAAGCTTTGGGTTTTCTTGCTGGATTTACTGGTAATGAGATTTGCAGGAGACTGGTAGATGATGGGATTCGTGCAGATTTTGAGATGCTTTCAACGGGAATGTCCCGCATTAATGTGAAGGTTCGCAATATTGACGGAACAGAAATTAATGGTATGGGACCTGAGATTACTACAGAGGCTTTGGTAGCGTTTATGGATAAGATTGATGCTTTACAGGCTGGTGATATACTGGTACTGGCAGGCTCGATTCCAAAGTCATTGCCTGATACCATCTATCAGGAGATTATGAGTATGCTGGATGGTAAAGGAGTTCGAGTGATAGTAGATGCTTCTAAGGATTTGTTAAGAAATGTTCTTACTTATAAGCCATTTCTTATAAAGCCTAATCACCATGAACTTGGAGAACTGTTTGGGATGAAGATTACTTCTAGAGGTGATGTGATTCCTTACGCAAAGCAGCTGCAGGAGATGGGAGCTGTGAATGTATTGGTGTCTCTCGGAGGACAGGGGGCTGTATTAATAGATGAATATGGTACGGTCCATGAAAGTGATGCACCTCAAGGAAAGGTTGTTAATACCGTAGGTGCTGGAGATTCCATGGTAGCAGGCTTCCTTGCAGGATGGCTTGACAGCAGAGACTACGAATATGCTTTTCGTATGGGACTTGCGGCAGGAAGTACAAGTGCATTTTCTGAGAAACTGGCTACAGGAGATGAGATTAGAGAATTGCTTACAGGAGGTATGAAGTAATTATGGACATCAAAGATAAATACGAGGAAATTGCCGAATTGGAAGGGTTGATTAACCCGTTTAAGAGCTTGATGATGCAGTACGAATGTGCGATGCTTGAGGTTAAGACAAAGCTTGAGGTATTGAATAAAGAATTAGCATTAATAAATAGTCGAAATCCTTTTGAATCGATAAAGTGTCGAATCAAGAGTCCTGCGAGTATTATTGAAAAGCTTCAAAGACGCGGTTTGGAGCTGACGATAGAGAATATAGAGAAGAATCTGAATGATATTGCAGGAATACGAGTAATATGCTCTTTTCCAGATGATATTTATATGCTTGTGGATTGTCTGTTGAAACAGGATGATATCAGGCTTGTGGAGCTGAAGGATTATATTAAGAATCCAAAGCCAAACGGATATCGTAGTCTGCACCTGATATTGGACATTCCTATCTTTTTAACAGGTGAGAAGAAGCATATGCGTGTCGAGGTACAGTTTAGAACCATTGCAATGGACTTTTGGGCAAGCTTAGAGCATAAGCTCAAATATAAGAAGGATATAGAGAATGCGGCAAGTATTTCGGAGGAATTAAAGTATTGTGCAGAAATTATTAGTCAGCTTGACAGAAGAATGGAGCAGATACGAACAAAGATAGACCATCAGAATAACGAATAATAAAAAGTGATTGCACGGCTTTGTGCAATCACTTTTTTAGAGAGAGCGAGAAATGCTATAAGTCAATAAAATTCTGTCTGAACTGTTCAACTGCCATTGGCTTTCCAAAATAGTAGCCCTGACAGTAATCAGGAAAGAGCTGACGCATTTTAGCAAGCTCTGTTTCATATTCGATACCTTCAATACATACCTTTAAATCTAATTTATGTACCATTCCACTCATAAGTGCCAGAAGATTATATTCGTAATCATTTTGAAGCGCCTTTAATGTAAAGGAACGGTCAATCTTGATGATATCAGGCTTTAAATCATTCAAATAATGGAAATTAGAGTAGCCTGTTCCAAAGTCATCCAAAGCAAGCTGTACGCCTTGGTCCTTTAGCTTGGACCATAGCTTTGTAAAGCGAGTGTCGGATTCAAGCTGACCGCTTTCTGTCAGTTCGATAATGACATTGGACGGGTCCATCTGGTGAGTGTTAATGGCATAAATAATCTCGCTGATAATATTGCTTTTCATAATCTGAATATATGATATATTTACACTAATCTTAAAGTCTGGCTTAACCTGCTGAAACTCATGGGCAATAGCCAAAGAGCGATGCAGCATCCATCTGCCGACTGGAATAATCAAACCCGTTTCCTCAAGGATAGGGATAAATTCACCTGGAGAAACCATACCAAACTCTTCGGTGTGAAATCGAAGCAGGGACTCGGCGCCATATATAGAATTCGTCACACAGTGGAAGAGCGGCTGCAAATACGCCTCAAAGCCTACACAGTTATCCTTAACAGCTTGTCTCAAGAGCTGCGTGAGTTTCTTCTTGCGAAGATAGGTGTCGTAGTCAGATGACTGGAAATAGTAGGAGCGGTTCTTGCCCTGACGTTTAGCTTCGTTAAGAGCAAACTCCGTAATCTTCATAATATTTGAATAGGTACATTTCTCAACATTCTTACACTCCAGAACACCTGCTGATATTGTAAACATGGCGTTATAGTAGCTCTCGGCAACAAAATCATCCAATGCACACCTAATTTTACTATACTGTGCATGAGCGTCGACAGCATTACCGCCATTTAAATCGACAATCAGGTATTCGTCTGCAACCACCTTGTAGAGCTTCTGATTCGGAAGCAGGAAGGAAGAAATGATATCTGCTGTTTTCTTTAATACAAAGTCACCGTATTCCAACCCGTTCTTTTCATTGATTTCCTTGAAATCATCTAATCCTAAGCGTAGAAAATAACCATCAGGAAGAATATAATTGTATTCCTCGAGCCAGTTTTGCAGATTCGATACACCGAGCAGACCGCTGACATTATCAGCTTTCTGAGAAACACCGATTTCATTGATACATCCAACTAAATAGTCAGAGCCGTTCTCGTCACGCATGATAAAGCCTCGGCAATTAATCCATACAGGTCTTCCGTCAGTGGTAATCCAACGGTACTGCATATTATGGAAATGCTTTTTGCCTGAAAAGGTCTCATTTAAATCTGTCTTTAATTCTTCCAAATCATTAGGATATACGAACTGAGCGAATGCCGTGAATACATCTGTAAATTGATTAGAAGGCAATAGGAAACGCTTTGCAGCATCCGGTGAAATATAGTAGTAGTCGTTCTTATAATCATATAAATACAGATAATCATCCATACAAGGGTCAAGTAAATCGATAATTTGGCAAAGAGACTTGGCTGAAATACCTGAAAATTCCATATATGCTAAAAACCTCCTAAAGTATTGCTAAAACTATTTTATACTAAATATTTTAATATTGCAATTAGTATATTTAAAACATTTTTGTACAAAAAAAGTGTGTTCAAAAAACAGAATATAAGCAATTGAGGTTTTACAATTTGAGATATTGTGATACAATTTTAATATATGACTATAAATTACTGTTTATAGATATGATAACAAGGAGATGACGGCGAAAAATGCGTTATAAATATGCGCTCTTAGTAGCATTTATACTTATAATCTTTACCCAAAATTTCACAACTGTGTATGCAACAGAATCAGAGGAAGAGATTACGGGACATATTAAGGTAGGATTTACCGTAGAAGGAAAGGAACTTGAAGAATATATTACAGCATTTGAGCTAAAGTATCCTGGGACTTCGGTAGAGGTTGTATATTTGGAGAGTTATGATAGCAACATGCGGCAAATGGTATTATCAGGCGATTTTCCTGATATGCTGATGCTTCCTGGAAGCTTAACGATACAGGAGTGTGTAGAATATCTTGAGCCGATAGGTACTATGTCAGAACTGGAACAGAAATATAATTTTGTAGGAAGCAGTCTCAATGATAGCGGTCTTGTGTACGGTATACCTTCTTCAGCATATATAGCAGGTATTCTTTATAATAAGAAGGTATTCGCTGAAGCGGGTATTACAGAGACACCAAAGTCAACAGAAGAGTTTCTTGAGGCGATGAGGCTGATTGATGAGAGAACGGATGCAATACCGTTTTATACAAACTATAATGCAGGCTGGGCAATGAATCTTTGGGAGATGTATCCTTATATTGAAATGACAGGAGATACTACCTATAAGTATAACGGCTTTATTTATGATGAATATCCTTTCTCTGAAGGTAAGCCGCATTATGTGGTGTATAAGCTTTTGTATGATTTAGTGCATGAAGGACTTACAGAGTCAGACCCTAGAACAACTGAATGGGGAACTTCGCAGAGATTGCTGAATCGTGGAAAAATTGGATGTATTGCGATTGGTTCGTGGGCGGTTGTACAGGTACAGAATATGGGCGAGAACTCTGATGATATTGGGTTTATGCCATTTCCTAATGAAATTAACGGCAAGCAGTATATGACTGTATGCACTAATTCCTGTTATGGTTTG